>CAZMFF010000022.1:0-35310 GCA_964565505.1 uncultured Acutalibacter sp.
CAAGGAGATCCAAGTTCTTTCTAACGACTAACGACTAAAAACTAACAACTAACAACTAAAAGGCCGCCCTCTCCGTCGCGGCTATGCCGCGCCACCTCTCCCAGAGGGAGAGGCAAGGAGGAAAACAAGGAGATCCAAGTTCTTTCTAACGACTAACGACTAAAAACTAACAACTAACAAAGAACAGCTCCGGCAGACATTACTGCCGGAGCTGAAACTGTTTTACGAGTACTCGACATTTGGGATGCGTTTCGTTTTTATTGCTGGTAAATCAAGCCTCGCAGGCACATTCCTCACATTCCGGGATCTCACCCACGAAGGGAGTGGGGTCGATCCCCTGGCGGCGGTAATAATCGGAGATGGCCGCCTTGATGGCCTGCTCCGCCAGAACGGAGCAGTGTATTTTTACCGGCGGAAGCCCGTCGAGGGCCTCCATCACGGCCTTGTTGGTAAGCTTTAAGGCGTCCTCGAGGGATTTCCCCTTGATCATCTCGGTGGCCATGCTGCTGGTGGCGATGGCCGCGCCGCAGCCAAAGGTCATAAAGGAAACATCTTTGATGATATTGTTTTCCACCTTGATGTACATGCGCATGATATCCCCACACTTGGGGTTCCCCACTTCGCCCATGCCGTTTGCGTCCTTCATTTCGCCCACATTTCTGGGATTGGCAAAATGATCCATTACCTTTTCGCTGTATGCCATTGTAACCTCATCCTTTCTGCGTTATCGCCCCGCTGCCGAAAAACGGTGGGTCAAGCCTTTCTTTGTTCTGTAAAGTACTGATCGTAGGACACTTTTCCGGTCTGAATGGCGTCCCACAGGGGGGACATGGAGCGCAGGCGGTCAATGATGCCGGGAAGCGTCTCGATGATATAATCCACATCCTCCATGGTGTTGTCGTCTCCCAAAGAGATCCGCAGGGAGCCATGGGCGACCTCGTGGGGCAGCCCGATGGAAAGCAGCACATGGCTGGGGTCCAGGGATCCGCTGGTACAGGCAGAGCCGGAGGAAGCGCTGATGCCCTTTAAGTCCAGCATCAGAAGGAGAGATTCCCCTTCTACCCCCTGGAAGCAGAAGCTGGCGTTGCCCGGAAGGCGGCGGACCGGGTCGCCGTTTAAGCGGGTCCTGTCCAGCTTCAAAACAGCGTGGATCAGCTTATCCCGCATGGCGGAGATCCTTTGGCTTCGGCCCTCGATATCCGCGCAGGCGATCTCCATGGCGGTGGCAAGCCCTACGATCTCGGCCACATTTTCCGTCCCCCCGCGCTTAGCCCGCTCCTGGGCGCCGCCGTCCATAAAGTTCTGAAGGGGGACCCCGCCGCGCACATAGAGGGCCCCCACGCCCTTGGGGGCATGGAGCTTATGGCCGCTTAAAGACAACAGGTCAATATTCTGATCCTTTACATGGATCTCCACATTTCCGACGGCCTGTACCGCGTCTGTGTGAAAGAGCACGCCGTGCTTTTTGCAGATCTCTCCGATCTGTGGGATCGGCTGGATCGTGCCGATCTCGTTATTCGCGTACATGATGGTGACCAAGGCGGTATTTTCGGTGATGGCCGCCTCCACATCCTCCGGGCGGACGAGGCCGTCCTCGTACACGTCCAGATAGGTGACGCGAAAGCCTTCCCTCTCCAAAGCCTCACAGGTGTGCAGCACCGCGTGATGCTCAAACTTGGAGGTGATAATATGATCTTTTCCTTTGCCCTTCAGGGCCCGGGCAACTCCCTTGATCGCCCAGTTGTCGCTCTCTGTCCCGCAGCTGGTAAAATAGATCTCGCTTGCGCGGGCGCCCAGACATTTCGCCACCTTTTCCCTGGCTTCCTCCAAAGGGGCCTTGGCCTGCTGGCCCAGGGTGTAAAGACTGGAAGGATTCCCATAGATCTCCCGATAGAAGGGGAGCATACTCTTTAGCACCTTTTCGGAAACTCTGGTGGTGGCGGCGTTGTCAGCGTAAACGGTCCTGCTCATGAAACTGTTTGTCATCCTTTCCCTATCCTGTACCGGACGAAGGCTGCGCTTCGCCGGTGTTTTTGTAGTGTGCTTCGTGCAGAAATTAATATACACCATTTTAGTATACTTTTCAATACGTTGCGTCAAAATTATTTTAAAAAATCGGGGAAAGCGGGAGAATAAGCCCCAAAGAGGCAACCAAAAATAAGAAATGCAGGGCGGCTTTTCCAGCGCGTTACTTGACAGAATCGGGCGCAGCCGGTAAAATACTCCTATAGCAAAGGAAACATTTTCCTCTGTGATCCAGTGCATCTGCGGCAAAGCCGCTTTGATAGATACGGAAAGCCAATAGGCAGGCAGGAGAGCGAGTCCGGCTGCCGGAATGAAGAGATCAGCGCCGTGGAGGACCCCAGGGCTGGTTCTTTCGTGCATTTCATTTTCAGAATCATTTTTTTGAAAAGCGACCCGAAGCCTTTTTTTGAGGTTTCGGGAAAGGTCCTTGCAGCAGAAAACGGGGGAAACGAGCCTCGGCGTTCCCTTTGGAAAAAGAGATCCGGGCATGAAGCTCTGCCCTTTACTCGCAGGAAGAGCAAAGAATTTTAGGAGGAATCCTTGTGACAGAAAAGAAAAACAATCGAATCAGACGCGCTCCTTCCCTGGAGCGTACCCCCTCCAGAGAGGGCGTTGAAAAGCAGCTGGACCAACCCTTGAGCGGCGCGTCCGGCGCCCTACAGGTGGGGAAAATAGCGGGGCCGAAAAAGCCGGGAGAGCTTTTGAAAGAAAACCGGGCGGCGTCTAAGAAAACCGACCGGAAGAGACAGCCCCTCCAGAAGCAGAGGGCTTCTCAAAAGCAGACTTCTCCGTCTGCGAATGGGGAGGCGAAGGGAGAAGAAAGGCCGAAGACCTCTTCGAGATCCGGCCAGCAGAAGGGCAGGCAGAGCGCTGCCTCTCTTTCCTCCAAAACGGCCGGGGCTTCCGCGCCGCAGAAGAGAACGCCGCGCTCTCAGCAGCCTGCGCAGCGCGGGCGGCAGAAGAGATCTGCAAAGCCCCCGATCCGCGTGTATTTTTTAGGAGGGCTCAACGAGATCGGCAAAAACTTTACCCTCTATGAGTGCGAGGGAGACATGGTGATCGTGGACTGCGGCCTCAGCTTTCCCGATGAGGAAATGCTGGGGGTGGACAGTGTGATCCCCGATTTCACCTTTGTGGAGAAAAACCGGGATAAGATCCGGGGCGTGGTGATCACCCACGGCCATGAGGATCATATCGGCGCGGTGCCCTATCTGCTGAAAAAGCTCAATGTTCCCGTTTACGGAACGGCTCTCACCATCGGGCTGATCGAAGGAAAGCTCAAGGAACATGGGCTGATGGGCTCTGCCCGCCTGCAGGTGACCCCGCCCGGCTCCCGGCTGAAGATGGGCTGTATGGAGGTCGAGCTGATCCATGTGAACCATTCCATCGCCGACGCGGTGGCGCTGGCGATCCACAGCCCGGCGGGCGTGGTGGTGCACACCGGAGACTTTAAGATCGACTGTACCCCTGCCGAGGGGCAGATGATAGACCTGGCCCGCTTTGCGGAGCTTGGCAAAGAAGGGGTGCTGGCGCTGCTGGCAGACTCCACCAATGCCGAGCGCCCCGGCTACACCCAGACGGAGCAGACCGTGAACAATTCCCTGGACTCTCTCTTTGCCAGGGCAGAGGGGAAGCGGGTGATCGTCGCCACCTTCGCCTCTTCCATCAGCCGGGTGCAGATGATCATCAACTGCGCGGTGAAGTACGGCAGAAAGGTGGCCCTTTCCGGGCGCAGCATGGTGAACGTGATGGGGATCGCGGGAGAGCTGGGGTATTTGGACATTCCGGACGGAGTGCTGATCGACCTGAGCCTGATCAACCGCTATGAGGCGGGGCAGGTGGTATTGATCACCACCGGAAGCCAGGGCGAGCCCATGTCCGCCTTGACCCGCATGGCGTTTTCAGACCACCGTCAGGTGGCCATCAACCCCAATGATTTCATTATCATTTCCGCCCGCCCCATTCCGGGAAACGAGAAGACGGTGGGCGCTGTGGTGGATGAGCTTTTAAAGCAGGGCTGCACGGTGATCTATGAATCCATGTACGAGGTCCATGTTTCGGGCCACGCCTGCCAGGAAGAGCTGAAGCTCATACAGGGCCTTACGAAGCCCAAATACTTCATCCCCGTTCACGGCGAGCAGAAGCATCTGCAAAAGCACGCGGGCCTTGCCATGGCTATGGGAATGCCCCGGGAAAATATTTTCATCGGAGAGATCGGAAGCGTGGTGGAGCTCAGAGAAGATTCCATGAAGCGCCTTGCCGATGTTCCCGCCGGAAGCGTCATGGTGGACGGACTGGGCGTAGGAGACGTGGGCAGCATCGTTTTGAGAGACAGAAAGCATCTGGCGGAGGACGGCCTGATCATCGCGGTGTGCTCCATCGACTCCGGCACGGGGGAGATCATCTCCGGCCCGGACATCGTCTCCCGCGGCTTTGTTTATGTCAGAGAATCGGAAGCTCTTATGGACGAAGCGAGAAAGCTGGTGTATAATACCCTGGAGGAGTGCGCGAAGCACCGGATCCGGGACTGGGGCGGTATGAAGCAAAGCATCAAGGAAGAGCTTTCCCGCTTCCTGTATCAGCGCACCAAGCGCAATCCCATGATTTTACCGATCATCATGGAAGTGTGACCGGAGAAAGCTTTCGGGAAGGAAAGGCAGGGTGAGGAAAATGAGGCGCAAAAAGGTGTGGATGGTATCTCCGCTGTTCTATTTCATGGCGCTGGCGATGCTTTTGATGTCGCTGGTATCCTACCGCTATAACAAGGTGCTCTTCGCGGCGGAGCTGACGGCGTCAGTCCTTGCCGCCCTGGCGGTGATCGCCTCCGATATCCTTTTTCACCGAAATGTAACTTTGGCGGTAAAAAGCGCCAAAAAGGTGCTTACCGCACAAGAGGAGCATGCCCTGTCAGAATTTTCCCTGCCGGTGGCGGTGGTGGCTCCGGCGGGAGATATCGTATGGACCAATACCGCTTTTTCCCAGTCTTTGAACCGGGGAGAGGAATGCGCGGGTGAAAATGTGCTGCGCTATCTCTACCCCAAAACCTTTCGTCAGGTGACAGAAGCGCAGGGCGCGGCCATCTCTCACAGCGGCCGGGAATATACCGTTTACGCGGCCAAAGCCGCCGCGGGATATATTCTCTACTTTGTGGACGATACCTATTTCAAGGCGGTATATAAGGAGTACCGGGAAAAAAAGCCGGTGGTCTGCCTTGCCTCCTTTGACAACCGGGAGGAGCTGGTGCGGGACAGCATGGGGGGAGAGGATTCCCGCGTGATCGGCGAAGTGGATACGGTGCTGTGGAGCTGGGCGGTGGAAGAGATGGGCGGCGTCATCCGCAGGCTCTCTAACGGCCGCTACCTGATCCTTACCGATGAAGCCCATGTGGAGCAGGCCAAAAAGCACCGCTTCCAGGTACTGGACAAGATCCGGGAGATCAAAAGCGCCAACCGGAAAATGTCTGCCACGGTGTCCATCGGCGTGGGCAGAGGAGCCCAGGGCATGGCGGAAAGCGAAAGATGGGCCCTGCAGGCGCTGGACATGGCCTTGGGCCGGGGCGGAGACCAGGTGGCCGTGAAGCAGAAGGGGGACACCTACGAGTTCTTCGGCGGCCTCTCAAAAGGCGTGGAAAAGCGGGACAAGGTGCGTACCCGTGTGATCGCCTCCACGCTTTCCGACCATATTGCTTCCAGCGACCGCGTGTTTATTATGGGCCACACCAATTCCGACCTGGACAGCGTGGGCGCAGCGGTAGGCATGTGGGCCATCATCCGGAAAGGACTGGAGAAGGAGGCCCATATCGTCATCAACAGGGGCCGTACCCTGGCGGGCGCTTTGGTGGACAGCGTAGAGGAGGCCTATGGGGAAGATGTGATCTTCATCGACCCGATGATGGCCCAGCAGGCCATGACAGACCGCTCTCTGCTGATCGTGGTAGACACTCACTCCGTCAATTTTGTGGAGAGCCGGGAGCTGCTGGAGAGGGCGGCGCGCACGGTGGTGATCGACCACCACCGCATGATGGTCACCCATATCAAGAATTCTCTCATTTTTTATCACGAGCCCTATGCAAGCTCCGCCTCGGAGATGGTGGCAGAGCTTGCGCAGTATATGAAGTCCTCCGCCATCGACCCGGTAGACGCCCAGGCGCTTTTGGCGGGCATTATGCTGGACACGAAGAATTTCGTGTTAAAGACCGGCGTGAGGACCTTTGAGGCCTCCGCCTTCCTGAGAAGGCGCGGGGCGGACACCGTGGCGGTGAAAAAGCTGTTCTCCAATACCTTGGACACCTATAAGCAGAAGTCTCAGCTGGTATCGGGGGCAGAGATCTATAAGGGCTGCGCCATCGCCACCTCCAGCTGGGAAATGGAGGATCTGCGCCTTGCGGCGGCACAGGCGGCCGACGAGCTGCTGTCCATTCAGGGGGTAAAAGCCTCCTTCGTGCTTTACCGCACGGGCAACGATGTGAATTTTTCCGCCAGAAGCCTGGGGGATATCAATGTGCAGGTGATTTTGGAGGAGTTTGGGGGCGGCGGCCATTTCAATATGGCGGGAGCCCAGGTCAAGAATACCACCGTCAATGAAGCAAGGCGCTCTTTGATCCACGCGCTGGATGAGAAGCTGCCGGAGATGACACAGCAGGATTGAGAAAGGTTCCATGTCCGGCTTTAAGCCGGAGGGAGGATCTGTCTTTGCCCTTCATGGGGGGGACAGCGAATACAACGAGACATCAGGAAAGGGAGGATAACGGCATGAAAGTAGTATTGCTTCAGGATGTGAAGTCCATCGGGAAAAAGGGGGAGCTGGTCACGGTTTCCGACGGCTACGGGAGAAATTTCCTTTTGCCCAGGAAGCTTGCGAAAGAGGCCAACGCCCAGGCGATGAACGAGCTGAAGAACGCGGAGGCCGCCAGGCAGTATAAGATCAAGACCGAGACTGAAGAGGCTCAGAAAAACGCCGGTATTCTGGGCGGAAAGACCGTGAAGATCTATGCGAAGGCGGGGCAGGGCGGAAAAATTTTCGGCTCTGTCACCTCCAAGGAGCTTTCCGAGGAGATCGAAAAGCAGTTCGGCGTTTCGGTGGATAAGCGGAAGATCGATCTGGATTCCGATATCAAGGCGTTCGGTACTTACAATTTCGATGTGAAATTTTACGGCGGGGTCTCTGCCACCATGAGCGTGGCGGTGTGTGAGAAAGAGTAAGCTTCCCGTGTCTGCGGGAGCTTTTGGGGGAGGAAGCCAAAATGGCGCAGCAGCTGCAATCGCAATATGAAGGGGAGCCCCAGGCGATCCCCGGTGTCATGATGCCCTTCAGCCTGGAGGCGGAGCAGTCTGTATTGGGCGCGATCCTTTTGGAGCCCTCCTGCCTGTCCGCGGTCATGGAGATCCTTCCCAGGGCGGAGTACTTTTACGCGGTGAATAACCGGCTGATCTACAGCGTGATGCAGGAGCTTTTCACCCTGGGCCGGCCGGTGGACTTTGTCACGGTACTGGAAAGGCTCAAGGAAAGCGGAGAGTTTGACGAGGATACGGGCAAGATCTACCTGACGCAGCTTGCCCAGCTGGTCCCCTCCATCGCCAATGTGGAGATCTATGCGGGCATCGTGCGGGACAAATATGACGTGCGTATGCTGATGCAGGCGGCCCGCAGCATTCTGGACGACGCAAGCCAGGGCGCGGAGGAATCCTCTCTGCTGCTGGACGCGGCGGAGCAGAAGATCTTTGATATCCGCCAGGGAAAAAGCGTCAAGGGCCTGCAGCCGGTGCGAGAGCTGCTGCTGGAGACCTTTGACCGGCTGGACAAGCTCAACTCCCCGGACAAGGATCTGTACCGGGGGATCCCCACGGGCATCGGGGAGCTGGACGCCACCATTACGGGGCTCAACCGCTCCGATCTGATCATCGTGGGCGCCCGCCCCGGCATGGGAAAAACCAGCTTTGCTTTGAATATCGCCCGGCATGTCTGTCTCACCGCTCATCGCAGAGCCGCCTTTTTCTCTCTGGAAATGGGAAAGGAGCAGCTGGTTTCCCGCCTGCTCTCCAGCGAGGCGCTGGTAGAGGGCACGAAGCTGCGCTCAGGAGACCTGAGCAACGACGAGTGGACCCGCCTGGTGGAGGCGGGAGACATCCTTTCAAAGGCAGAGCTTTATTTTGACGACAGCCCCGGGATCACGGTTCCCGAGATGAAGGCCAAGGTGCGCCGCTTAAAAGGCGGAGTGGATATTATCTTTGTAGACTATATCCAGCTGATGAGCAGCGCGAAAAGGATCGACAACCGCGTCCAGGAGATCTCTGAGATCACCCGGAATCTGAAGATCATGGCCAAGGAGCTGAACGTGCCCGTGGTGGCCCTTGCCCAGCTGGCCCGCTCCAGCGAGAAGCGCACGGACCACCGCCCCGTGCTTTCCGACCTGAGAGATTCCGGCTCCATCGAACAGGATGCGGATATCGTGCTGTTTCTCTATCGGGAGGAGTATTACAGCTCGGAGGGGGCGGCCCCTTCCGAGGAGGAAGACCGGAACAGCTGTGAATGTATCGTGGCGAAAAACCGCCACGGAGAAAGCAAGTCTGTGCCGATGCACTGGCAGGGCGAATATATGCGCTTTACCTCTCGGGAGGTGATCCGCCGTGAATAAGGGGGAAAGCCTCCCTCCCTTTCAGCCGGGGGCCTTTCTCCCCCCAAAGGATCCCCTTCTTTCCGGAGCGGATTTTTCCCTTTTGCCGGAAAAAGGACCTTTGGTGGTGGGATTTTCCGCGGGAGCGGATTCCATGGCCCTGGCCCACGCGCTTCGGGGCGCGGTACAACAGGATAGGATCATCCTCGCCCATGTGAACCATGGCCTGCGGGGCGAAGAATCGGAGAGAGACGAAGCCGCGGCCCGGGCCTTTGCCCGGAAAGAGGGGCTTCGCTTCGCGCTTTTCAGGGCGGATGTAAAAGAGCTTGCAAAACAGCGCGGAATGGGCCTGGAGGAGTGCGGGCGCGAGGTGCGCTACCGCTTTTTTTACAGTCTTTTGCAGCGGGAGGGTCCTGCGGGGGCCGTGCTGACGGCGCACAATGCCGATGACAACGCGGAGACGATCCTGATGAACCTTTTGCGGGGGGCCTCTCTCACAGGACTTTGCGGGATCCCTCAAAAAAGGGGAGCGGTCATCCGGCCTCTTTTGAGGGTCTCCAGAGAGGAGATCGAGGCCTATTGCCGTTTTCACGAGCTCTCCTTTGTGACAGACAGCAGCAACCTTTCCGGAAGCTTTCGCCGCAACCGGCTCCGCCTTCAGGTGATGCCCTTTTTCAAGGAGGAAAACCCCGGCTTTTTAAAGGCCGTGGGAAGAGCCGCGGAAAGCCTTTCCCTGATAGAAGATCACCTTTGCAAAGAGGCAAAAAAGCTTTTAAAAGAGGCAGAGGAGCGCGACGGGCTTCAGGTGAAGGTCCTGCGGAAGGCCCACCCCGCCCTTCAAAGCTTTGCGCTGAAAAGCTGGTTAGAGGGAAAGGGCTGCAGATCGCTGGAGGAAAAACATCTTACAGGGCTGCTGGAAATTTTGGAGCACGCAGGGCGCTTCCAGCTGCCGGGCGGCTTTCTGGCGGAATGCTTTCAGGGACTGCTTTTTGTAAGCGGGGAAGAGGCTGCTGTGGAGTTTGAAGAGCCTGTTTTCAAAAGAAAAACCTCCCTTCCCAGCGGAAAAATCCTGATTTTGGAGAAAAAGAGGGCCCCAACTGCCTGCGGGGAAAGAAAATTTCACAATTTGTTATTCAAAAATGCTTTTGACTGTGATACAATTACAGCAGCTCTCTTCGTGCGCGGCAGAAGGGAGGGGGATCGGTTCCTGCCTCCCGGAAGAGAGGGAAGCAGGAGCCTGAAGCAGCTGTTTCAAGAGGAAAAGATACCGGCTGCCCGGCGAAAAAACGCGGTGCTGCTCACCTGTGGGGGAGGGATCGTCTACTGTGAGGGCCTGGGAGTGTCCAGACAGTTTCAGGTCACGGAAAAAACGCGGGAGATGGTATCCGTGCAGGTGATAGATCCAAGAGAAAAGGGGAACGGTGATAAGGGGGACGGGAAAAATGGAGCAGGGAAAGCAAATGCTTGAGGATATTGAACAGGTGCTGTTTACCGAGCGGCAGATCGCCGTGATCGTGGAGCGCATCGGCAAGGAGATCTCCCGGGACTACAGGGGGAAGAATCTGCTTTTAGTCAGCGTGCTGAAGGGATCGGTGGTGTTCATGGCCGACCTGATGCGTTCTATCGATATTCCGGCCCGCATCGATTTTATGGCCACCTCCAGCTATGGCTCCGGAGTGAAGACCTCCGGCGTGGTGAAGATCATCAAGGACCTGGATATCGATCTGGAGGGCTACGACATCGTTTTGGTGGAGGATATTCTTGACAGCGGAAAGACCCTTTCCTACCTGATGGAGCTTCTGCAGTCCAGGAACCCCAAAAGCATCAGGATCTGCACGCTGTTCGATAAGCCGGAACGCCGTGAGGTGGAGATCGAAGCCACCTATATCGGCACAAAGATCCCGGACGCCTTCATTGTGGGCTATGGGCTCGACTATGACGAGAAATACCGCAATCTGCCTTTTGTAGGGGTGTTAAAGCCCCAGGTGTACCAATAAGGGCGGAAAACGGAGATTTAGGGGGATAAGTTTTTGAACGGCAACAAAAAAACCATTCGCAATCTGTTGCTCTATCTGGGGATCCCGGTGGTGGTCTTATTCGTCATCATCTTCCTCTTTAACCGGGCGCCTCAGCAGGAGACCCACAAGTATTCCGAGATCCTCAATTATTTTGCCACCGGCAAAGTGCTCGGCTACCAGCTGAATTTAGGCACCGGTGAGATGACGCTGACGCTGAGGGATGAAGAAAAGGACAATACGGCCACGGTCAATTATGTGGTGCCCAGTGTGGAGCTTTTCTACCGCCATGCGGATAAATACATTGAGGCCTACAACGAAGAGCACGCCGACAGCCCGATGGGGCAGGATATCATCCGGCCGGTGGAAACCAGCTGGTTTATCAGCCTTTTGCCTACGCTGCTCCTTTTCGGCGGGCTGATCGTCTTATGGGTGCTCATGATGAAGCGCCTCAACAGCACCATGGGCGGCGACAAGCAGATGAACTTCGGCAAGGCGAAGATCAAGCAGATGAGCGACGAGAAGCGGAAAACCACCTTCGCCGATGTGGCGGGCGCGGATGAAGAGAAGGAAGAGCTTCGGGAGATCGTGGAGTTTCTGCGCAATCCCGGAAAGTTTAACAGCCTTGGGGCGAGGATCCCCAAGGGTGTGCTGCTGGTAGGCCCTCCCGGCACCGGCAAGACCCTGCTTGCCAGGGCGGTAGCCGGCGAGGCGGGAGTTCCCTTCTTCTCCATTTCCGGCTCTGACTTTGTGGAGATGTTTGTGGGCGTGGGCGCTTCCCGGGTGAGAGACCTGTTCGAGAAGGCCAAAAAGAACCACCCCTGCATCGTTTTCATTGACGAGATCGACGCGGTGGGCCGCCAGAGAGGCGCGGGCCTGGGCGGCGGACACGACGAGAGAGAGCAGACGCTCAACCAGCTGCTGGTGGAGATGGACGGCTTCGGCGCCAATGAGGGCGTGATCATGATCGCCGCCACCAACCGCCCTGATATTCTGGACCCCGCTTTAATGCGTCCCGGCCGGTTTGACCGGCAGGTGATGGTGGGATATCCCGATATCAAGGGCAGAGAAGAGATCCTTCGGGTACACGCCAGAGGAAAGCCCCTGGCGCCTGACGTGGTGCTTTCCACCATCGCCAAGTCCACCGCCGGATTTACCGGGGCGGACCTGGAGAACCTTCTGAATGAGGCGGCGCTGCTGGCCGCCAGAAGGAACCATAAGGCCATCACCATGCAGGAGATCGAAGAGGCCACCATCAAGGTAGTGGTGGGCACGGAGAAGAAGAGCCGGGTGATGAGCGAAAAGGAAAAGAAGCTTACGGCCTATCACGAGGCGGGCCACGCGTTGGCCACCTATTATTGCAAGACCCAGGACCCGGTGCATCAGATCTCCATCATACCCCGCGGAATGGCCGGAGGCTATACCATGCATCTGCCTACGGAGGACCGCTCCTATCAAAGCCGCAACGAGATGAAGGAAGAGCTGGTGGTGCTGCTGGGCGGCCGGGTGGCGGAGGCGTTGGTGCTTTCCGACATCTCTACCGGAGCCTCCAACGATATTGAACGGGCTACGAAAATCGCCAGGGCCATGGTGACCAAATACGGCATGAGCGAGAAGCTGGGGCCCATCACCTACGGCACAGACGACAGCAATCCCTTTTTGGGCAAGGAAATGGGCCATATCAGCAATTATTCAGAACGCACCGCTTCCGAGATCGATGAGGAAATCCAGGATATCATCTCCACCGCCTACGGCCGTACCGAGGGGATCCTGAAGGACCATATCGACGAGCTGCACCGGCTGGCCGGCGTTCTGTTTGAGAAGGAAAAGCTGGACGGCGTGCAGTTCCAGGAAGTGATGGACGGCCGCCTGCTGCCCGGCACGGACAAAACAGGGGCTGGGGACGATCCTCAGCTGCCTGATCTTCCCAAGATAGATTCCCAGGAGGATCCCTCTTCAAAGCCGGAGGACGGAGAAAAAGAAAAGGAATAACGCGCAGGTAAAATGCGCAGGAGACTGTGAAAAAACGCGGTTTTGCGTCCTGTCTGGACAAAAAATGCGGGCCGCAGTTTATGGCCCCCACTCGTTTTTTCCGGGAACTGCTGCAAAATGTTTCATTTTGCAGCAGTTCCTTTCTTGCTGTAAGCGCCCTAGATGCGCGCCGCCTTTTTCCCAAGGTAAAGTCCTTTATTCTTGTTATTTTTATGGAGTGAGTTTATGCCTAAACAACCGGTTTACGGAAACGACAGTATCCAGAGCTTGAAAGGGGCCGACAGAGTCAGGCTGCGCCCGGCGGTCATTTTCGGGTCAGACGGCATTGACGGCTGTGAACATTCCATTTTTGAGATCCTTTCCAACTCCATCGACGAGGCCCGGCAGGGCTATGGAAAGGAGATCACCGTCACCCGTTTTTTGGATCATTCGGTCCAGGTGGAAGATCACGGGCGGGGGATCCCGGTGGATTACAACACCAAGGAGCAGCAGTATAACTGGGAACTGGTTTTCTGCGAGCTGTACGCGGGCGGCAAGTACAATAACGATTCCGGCGAAAACTATGAGTATTCCCTGGGCCTCAACGGCTTGGGGCTGTGCTCTACCCAGTACGCCTCCGAGTATATGGATGTGGATATCCGCCGGGACGGGTTTCGCTATACCCTGCATTTTGAGCACGGGGAAAATGTGGGCGGCCTTCAGAAGGAGCCCTATGAAAAGAAGGGGACAGGCTCTGTTATCAAATGGCGGCCCGATTTGCAGGTGTTTACCGATATCGATGTGAGCGAGGAATATTATCTGGACATTTTGAAGCGCCAGGCTGTGGTCAATGCCGGGGTGGTATTCCACTTCAAAAACGAGACTTCTCCCGGCAGATTTGAAACCAGGGATTTCTGCTATGAAAACGGGATCCTGGACCACGCGAAGGAGCTGTGCAAAGAGGACTCCCTTACCGCGGTGCAGTTCTGGCAGAGCGAAAAGAAGGTGCGCGACCGGGAGGATATGCCCCTTTACAACACGAAGATCAATGTGGCCGCCGCCTTTTCCAACCGGGTGCATGTGACGGAGTATTATCACAATTCCAGCCCTCTGGAGCACGGGGGCGCGCCGGATAAGGCAGTGAGAAATGCCTTTGTCTATCAGATCGACTCCTACCTGAAGCAGAACAATAAATATACAAAAAACGAGAGCAAGATCACCTTCCAGGATGTAGAGGACTGCCTCGTCGTGGTGATCTCCTCCTTCTCTACGCAGACCTCCTATGAAAACCAGACAAAAAAAGCCATCACCAATAAGGGGATCCAGGAGGCCATGGTGGAGATGCTGCGGCACAATCTGGAGGTCTATTTCATCGAGAATCCCCTGGACGCCGAAAAAATCTCAAACCAGGTGCTCATCAACAAGCGCAGCCGGGAGGACGCGGAAAAGACCAGGCTCAACCTGAAAACGAAGCTCACCGGAAAAATGGACATCACCGGCCGGGTGGCGAAATTTGTGGATTGCCGCAGCCGGGATGTGAACGAACGAGAGCTATTCATCGTGGAGGGCGATTCGGCTTTGGGCTCCGTCAAGCAGGCGAGAGACCCCAACTTTCAGGCTGTGATGCCCATTCGCGGAAAGATCCTGAACTGCCTGAAGGCAGACTATGACCGGATCTTCAAAAGCGAGATCATCACCGACCTTCTGAAGGTGCTGGGGTGCGGCGTACAGGTGAAGAGCAAGGCCAACAAGAATCTGGGAGAATTTGATATGGCGAACCTTCGGTGGAACAAGGTCATTCTCTGTACTGATGCCGATGTGGACGGCTTCCAGATCCGCACCCTGCTGCTGACGATGATCTACCGCCTGACGCCGGCGCTGATCGAGGCCGGGAAAATCTATATCGCGGAATCTCCCCTGTATGAGATCACCGCAAAAGACGAAACCTACTTCGCCTATGATGAGGGGGAGAAAGCGGAGTTCGTCAAAAAGCTGGAGGGGCAGAAATACACCATCCAGCGCTCCAAGGGCCTGGGTGAAAACGAGCCGGATATGATGAATCTTACCACTATGAATCCCGCCACCCGGCGGCTGATCAAGGTGCTGCCCGGAGATGCGGACTATGCCGCCTGGATGTTTGACATCATGGAGGGCGATGACCTGGAAGGAAGAAAGAACTATATCGCTGAGCACGGGGCGGAGTACACCGAGGAATTGGACGTGAGCTGACAGGCTGCACATTCTGCGGACCTTTTAACAGCTGAAAAACGAAAAAGGGGATGGAAAAGATGAAAAGGAAAACAGGAGAAATGAGAGGACAGTGGAAAAATAGTATGAGAAAGGTGAAACTGAATGATCGAACTGACAACGGAGAAGCTCTCCGCCGAGGAGTTTAATTTTCTCACAGACTCTGTAGGCTGGGGAATGAGAGAAATTTCTGTAGTGGAAGAGGCACTGGACAATACGCTTTATTCTGTCTGCGCCAGAGAGGACGGGAAGCTTTTGGGCTATGCCAGGCTGATCGGCGACAAAACCATTTTCCTCTATGTGCAGGATGTGATGGTCCATCCCGACTATCAGGGGCAGGGCATCGGCACGAAGCTCATGGAGGCCCTGATGGAAAAGATTGGGGAATACAAGCGGGAGAGTCCGGACCTGCGGGCCTATTTGGGCGCTTCTAAGGGGCGGGAGAGCTTTTATAAGCGCTTCGGCTTTTTGACCCGCAGCGAAGCGGACCTCGGCGAAGGTATGGTACTGCTGTAAAGTGTGAAACAGGAAGGGAGACGGACCGATGCCCAGAAAAACAAAGGGGAGCCCTGAAAAGCAGCCCAAGGCAAAGGGCTATATCGCCGGAGCGGGCGAGATCGTAGAGCAGGACGTGGGGGAGACCATGCGGAAAAACTTCATGCCCTATGCCATGAGCGTGATCTTGAGCCGGGCCATCCCGGAGATCGACGGCTTCAAGCCCTCTCACAGAAAGCTGCTGTTTACCATGTACAAGATGGGGCTTTTAGGGTCCGGCCGGACCAAGAGCGCCAATATCGTAGGGCAGACCATGAAGCTCAATCCCCATGGCGACGCGGCGATCTATGACACCATGGTGCGTCTTTCCCGGGGGTATGAAGCCCTGCTGCATCCCTTTGTGGACTCCAAGGGGAATTTCGGCAAGGCCTATTCCAGAGACATGGCCTGGGCGGCCTCCCGCTATACGGAAGCGCGGCTTGACGATATCTGCAAGGAGCTGTTCCGGGATATTGATAAGGACACAGTGGATTTTGTCGACAATTACGACAACACCATGAAGGAGCCCACGCTGCTGCCCGCCAGTTTTCCCTCGGTGCTGGTAAATGCCAACACCGGTATCGCCGTGGGCATGGCCAGCAATATCTGCCCCTTTAACCTTTCAGAGGTGTGCCTGACGGCGGCGGCGCTGCTGAGAGACCCTCAGGCAGACCTGTTTGAGACGCTGCAGGCTCCCGATTTCCCCGGAGGCGGACAGCTTGTTTTCGACCGGGAACAGATGGGAAAGATCTATGAGACGGGCCGGGGCAGCTTCCGGGTGAGAAGCCGGTATTCCTATGATAAGTCCGCAGGCTGTGTGGACATTACCCAGATCCCGCCTACCACTACCGTAGAGGTCATCGTGGAAAAGGTGGTGGACCTGGTCAAGCAGGGAAGGCTCAAGGAGATCTCGGATATCCGGGATGAAACCGGCCTGGACGGCTTGAAGATCACCATTGACCTGAAGCGGGGCGTGGATCCGGACAAGCTGATGCAGAAGCTTTTCAAGCTCACCACCTTAGAGGACAGCTTTGCCTGCAATTTCAACGTGCTCATCGGCGGAGTGCCCCGGGTGCTGGGGATCCGGGAGCTCTTGGACGAGTGGACGGGCTTTCGCATCGAGTGTGTGCGCAGGCGCACCTATTTTGACCTGCAAAAGAGAAAGGAAAAGCTCCACCTGCTTCTGGGATTACAGGCTATTTTGCTGGATATCGATAAGGCCATCCGGATCGTGCGGGAGACTGAGGAAGAGAGCGAAGTGGTGCCCAATCTGATGATCGGCTTCGGCATCGACGAGCTCCAGGCCGAGTATGTGGCGGAGATCCGCCTGCGCCATTTGAACCGGGAGTACATCCTCAAGCGCACAGCGGAAGTGGAGGACCTGAAAAAGGAGATCAATGAGCTGGAGGGAATCCTTGGTTCCAAGTCCAGGGTGAAGTCCATCATCATCCGCGAGCTGGAAGAGGTGGCAAACCGCTACGGACAGCCCAGGCGGACCATGCTCCTTTACGCGGACGAGATCGAGGAGACGCAGGTCAAGGAGGAGATCCCGGACTATCCCGTGACGCTGTTCTTTTCGCGGGAGGGCTATTTCAAAAAGATCACGCCTCAGTCTCTGCGCATGAGCGGCGAGCAGAAGCTCAAGGAGGGGGATGAGATCGTCCTCCAGGCGGAGGCCACCAACTCCACAGACCTTCTGTTCTTCTCGGACAAGGCCCAGGTCTACAAATTAAAGGCCTCTGATTTTGAGGACTCCAAGGCAAGCGTGCTGGGAGATTATATCCCCGCCAAGGCGCAGATGGACGAGGGAGAAAAGGCCTTCTCCATGGCGTTTACCAAGGACTATGACGGCTTTATGCTGTTCCTGTTTGAAAACGGGAAGGCGGCCAAGGTGGAGATGAGCGCCTACCAGACGAAAACCAACCGGAAAAAGCTCATCAGCGCTTACAGCGACAAGTCTCCCTTGACGGCGGCGCTCTATCTCAAAGAGGACACCGAGGTGCTGCTGACCGCCTCTTCGGGCCGGATGCTTTTATTCCACACCGGCCTGATCCTGCCGAAAACCACGAAGAACACCCAGGGCGTACAGGCCATGAACCTGAAAAAGGGCCAGCGCCTGATCAGTGCGGCGGTCTATGAGGAAGGAACTTTGCCGAACCCCGCCCGCTACCGGAAGAAGCTCCCCGCCTTAGGGGCGCTGCCGGGCCCGGAGGAGACGGCGGGAGAACAGATGACGCTGTAAACCTTTGTGAGGGATTTTCCAAGGCCATCCGTTTTGAAAAGAAAAACGATGCTAACAGAAAAAAGGTTTGAATTTATCATGTATTCTCTCCATAGGATCTGCGACTTTTATTTTATCAAGTATTCCTCTGTAATGTATTTGTCTGTCCAAAGCTGTGCTTCTATATAATGCCTGCCCAAAACCCATTCCTTTTTCAAAGGATTTGCAAAAAGCAAAACTTTTAAAGATCTCTCCTTTTTCATCCCCGTGGTAGTTGTTAGATATTAGATGTTAGATATTAGATGTTAGATATTAGATGTTAGATATTAGATATTAGTTGTTAGATATTAGTTGTTAGATAAGGGCTTGGCTCTCCCAAAGGGAGAGCCAAGGAAGAGAGCTGGGGGAGCCTTATCCAGCATCTAACCACTGATAGCTAACGACTATTACGGGAGTTAAGGACTATTTCCTTGGCTCTCGTTCTTTGTCCTTCTTTTCCGATTTGAAAAACAATTCCCGAAAACCGATCACCAGCAGGAACCCGCCGAAAAATCTTCTCAAAAGCGTCACATCCATCCGGGCTGCCAGAAGGGAAGCGAGGATACAGGCGGGCGCCCCCGCCAGCGTACACCAGAGGGCCGCCTTTTTCTCGATGAGGCCGTTTTTCAGGTGGCCCCACAGCGCCGGAAGAGCGCAGACGATAAAATAGATCAGGTTGATCCCTCCGGCGTGGAGCTGGTCCATTCCGGAAACTATCGTGAGCCAAAGCAGCAGCAGCGTGCCGCCTCCAATGCCGAAGCCGGAAAGCACGCCTGCGGCGGCGGCGATCAAAGCGGAAAAAAGCCAGGTCATAGGGCGAGCACCGCCCTCACTCCTCCGTAGAGGATCAGAAGGCCGAAGGCCCGCCTGAGGAAATTTAGGGAGACCTTTCGGAAAACCAGCCCGGAAACCGCGCCGCCCACTGCCCCGCCCAAAAGGTACGGCCAGGCGGCGGAAAGCTCCAGCGCCCCTTTGGTAAAGTAAACTGCCGCGGAAACGAGAGAGAGGGGCAGGATCACCGCCACAGAGGTGGCAAAGGCCTTTCTCTGCTCCAGCTTCCCCCACCCGGTCAACAGCGGCACCAGAAACAGCCCGCCTCCCGAGCCGAACAGGCCGTTGGCAAGGCCGCCCAGCGCGCCCGTTACAACGAATTTCCAATTCGCCGCGTTTCTCCAGCTTCCGCTCATGCCTCTCGCTCTCCCTTTTTCGATCAGATTTTTGGATATTTCCAAGGTGTTTTCCCGTTTTCAGTATTCCCGAAAACGAGAAATTTTTTCATGGGGCGTGACAAAGGAAGAATTTTGTGGTATTTTTTTAGTATCAAATGCAACTATTTCGAGGTGAGGTTCCCACAATGAGTGAAATGACGGCAGAACAGAAGCAATACCGCAAAATGACTCAAACGCCGGTACAGGGGCTGATCTTAAAGCTGGCGGCCCCCACCATCATCAGTATGCTGACCACTTCCATTTACAATATGGCGGATACCTTTTTCGTGTCTCAGCTGGGCACCAGCGCCGCGGGCGCCGTTGGAGTGGTGTTCTCCCTGATGGCCATCATCCAGGCGGTGGGCTTCATGCTGGGCATGGGCGCGGGCGCCAATATTTCCAGGCTTTTGGGCCAGCAGGAAAATCAAAAGGCCAATCAGGTGGGCTCCACCGCTTTTTTCACAGCGCTGGCCTTCGGCCTTCTGCTGACGGTGTGGGGCCTTTCCTGGGGAGAGGGCCTGATGCGGGTGCTGGGGTCTACCAAGACGATCCTGCCCTACGCGCAAAGCTACGCCCAGTACATCCTTTTCGGCGCGCCCATTATGTGCGCTTCCTTTGTGCTCAACAATATCCTGCGCTCTCAGGGCAGGGCCACGCTCTCCATGATCGGGATCGCCACCGGGGGCGTGCTGAATATCGCGCTGGACCCCTTGTGCATCTTTGTGTTTGATTGGGGGATCTCCGGGGCGGCCATCGCCACACTGTTCAGCCAGTGCGTCAGCTTCTGCATTATGCTGTTCTTTTTCCTCAGCGGCAAAAGCACGGTACATCTGGATATCCGGCTGGTTTCCCGGCATTTTTCCACCTATTGGCTCATTGTGAAGACCGGCCTTCCCTCCCTTTGCAGGCAGGGGCTTGCCAGTATCGCCACCGTGTCTCTGAATGTCAGCGCGGCGGTCTATGGAGATTCGGCCGTGGCGGCAATGTCTATCGTAGGGCGGGTGATGATGCTCATCGGCTCCACCATGATCGGCTTCGGCCAGGGCTATATGCCGGTGGTGGGCTTTAATTACGGCGCAAAAAAATACGGCCGGGTGCGGGAATGCTTCCGCTTTGCCGTGGTGGTGGGCGTTTCGGTCCTCGCGCTGCTGGGCGTGATCGGCTTTTTCCTCGCTCCTCAGCTGATGACGGTGTTTCGTGCGGACGATCGGGATGTGATCGAGATCGGCGCCTTTGCCATGCGCGCCCAATGCCTGACGCTGATCCTTCAGCCGGTCATCGTGCTGTCCAATATGACCTTCCAGACCGTGGGGCGTTCGTGGCAGGCGACCTTTATCTCCTCCTGTCGTCAGGGCGTGTTTTTCCTGCCCCTGATCGCTGTCCTGCCCAGAATATTGGGCCTTACCGGGGTGCAGATCACCCAGACGGCGGCAGATCTGTGTACGGCGGTTTGCTGTGTACCCTTCCTTTTGGCCTTTTTCCGCTCTCTTGGGCGGGAAGAAGAGGGGGAGATCTCGGAAAAGCAGTGAGCGCTTTTTTATCTCTTTGTTTCAGCGAAGGGGAGAACCGGAAAATTTCCCTTTCGCTGAAACTTTTTCTTTACATTTTTACACTACTATGCTACTATAGTAAAGCGCCGCGGCAGAATGCGGCCGCACGAAACCGAGAAATGAAAATAACTGGAGGAATCTGTTTATGAAAAGGATCGTCTGCTTTGCGCTCGCGCTGGTTCTGGCATTGTCCCTGTGCGCCTGCGGGGGAAAGGACGCCGAAAGCGACCGGAAGTACGTCCAGAAAAAGGGCGAGCTGGTGGTGGGGATCACAGAGTTTGAACCCATGGACTACACGGACGCCCAGGGCAATTGGATCGGCTTTGACGCAGACCTTGCCAAGGCTTTCGCAGAGAGTTTGGGCGTAAAGGTAAAGTTCCAGCTGATCGACTGGGACCAGAAGATCGAGGAGCTGGAGGGCAAAACCATCGATGTGGTGTGGAACGGCATGACCCTCACAGACGATGTGAAGGCGGCGATGGAATGCTCCAATCCCTACTTCAACAACGCCCAGGTGGTCATCGTGCCCAAGGATAAGGCAGGAGATTACCAGACGGTGGACAGCGTCAAGGGCCTTAACTTCGCCGTGGAGAACGGCTCTGCGGGAATGGAGCAGGTCGAGGCGCTGGAGGCCTCCTTTACGCCGGTGCTGGATCAGGCTACCGCCTTGCTGGAGGTGTCCTCCGGTACGGCAGACGCCGCGGTGATCGACTACTTGATGGCGGCGGCCATGGTGGGCGAGGGCACCAGTTATGCGGATCTCACCTACACGGTGAGCCTCAATGAGGAGAAGTACGGGGTGGGCTTCCGAAAGGACTCTGACCTGGCGGCGGCTCTCAACGAGTTCTTCAAAAAGGCCTATAGCGACGGCACCATGCAGCAGATCGCGGATACCTATAAGATCGGCGACAAGCTCGTCGAACAGAAATAAGGCTGTGTTTGCGGGCGGCCCTTTGCGCCGCAGCATGGACGGGAGGTGCTTTCCCTGTTTCTCATTGTAGTAAACGCCCTGAATGAGGGCTTTTTGCAGACGCTCAAGCTCTTTGCCGTCACCCTGTTGGGGGCGCTGCCTTTGGGGCTTGTCATCTCGTTTGGCTCCATGAGCCGTTTTGCCCCTTTGCGTTTGCTTACCCGGGGCGTGATCTGGGTCATTCGGGGCACGCCTTTGATGCTTCAGCTGATCATCCTCTACTATGTGCCTGGGAAATTGATGGGCCATTCTCCCTGGGGCACGGGGGAATCCGGCAGGTTCCTGGCCGCGGCCATCGCCTTCATCATCAACTATGCCTGCTATTTTTCCGAGATCTACCGGGGCGGTATTCAGGGAGTCCCCAAAGGACAGCAGGAAGCGGGCATGGTGCTGGGAATGACAGGCAGGCAGATCTTTTTCAAGGTCACCCTGCTGCAGATGATAAAGCGCATTGTCCCGCCTATGTCCAACGAGATCATCACCCTGGTGAAGGATACCTCTCTGGCGCGTATCATCTCCTTTCAGGAGGTCATCTGGGCGGGCCAGGCCTTTATGAAGACCTCTCACGGGATCTCCGGGCTTCTCTGGCCGCTGTTCTTCACCGGCGTCTACTACCTGATCTTCAACGGGGTGGTGACGCTGCTGCTGGGAAAGCTGGAGAAAAAGCTGGACTACTTTAAGTGAGAGGAGAGGTGAGATGGCGCTTTTAGAGGTGGAAAAAATAGAAAAACGCTTTGGAGCTACCCAGGTGCTGAGGGGGATCTCCTTCTCCTTGGAGGAGGGGAAAGCCCTGGCCGTGATCGGCTCCTCCGGCAGCGGGAAGACCACGCTGCTTCGGTGTCTGAATTTTCTGGAAACTCCCGACCATGGTTTGATTCGGGTCAGGGGAGAAACGCTTTTCGACGCCGGGGAGAAGGCCTCCTACAGCGAAGAGGCGATCCGGCAGAAACGGCTTCATTTCGGCCTGGTATTTCAGAACTTCAACTTGTTTCCCCAGTATACCGCTCTGGAAAATGTGACCTTGGCGGGAAAACTGCGGGAAAAGGAGAAAAGCAGGTGGAAGGAGATCGAAGAGAGGGGCAAGGCGCTTTTGGAGCAAATGGGCCTTTCTCAGCGGGCAGGGCATTACCCCCACGAGCTTTCCGGAGGACAGCAGCAGCGGGTGGCCATTGCCCGGGCGCTGGCCCTTTCGCCGGATGTGCTCTGCTTTGACGAGCCCACCTCCGCTTTGGACCCGGAGCTTACCGGTGAAGTGCTGCGGGTGATCCGCTCTCTTGCCCAGCAGAAGACCACTATGATCATCGTCACCCATGAAATGGCTTTTGCCCGGGATGTGGCAGATGAGGTGATTTTCATGGACGAGGGCGTCATTATTGAGCAGGGCCCTGCCAGACAGGTGATGGAAGCGCCGTCACAGGAACGCACCCGGCAGTTTTTGTCCCGGTATCAGGAAAACTAAGGGAAGCCCGTTTCTTTGGAAACGGGCTTCCCTTCTGCCTCTTTTTGGCCTGAATTTTGTTTTTAAAGGAGTACAAAGGGCACCGGGGCGTCCACTGCCATGGAATCTGGGGTGACCAGGCAATCCCTGACTAAAATCGTGACGCCCTCCCTCCCGGCCTCCTTGAGGGCGTCTGCGAATTCCGGATGAGTTTCCCGGTTCGCTTCAAAGCGGGATACGCCCTTCATTTGAACGAGAAACAGGATCCCCGCCTCGTATCCCTCTTTCCGGCAAATACACAGCTCTTTTAAATGCTTGACCCCCCGCAGGGTGGGCGCGTCCGGAAAGCGGGCGACGCCGTTCTCTTCCAGGGTGACGCCCTTTACCTCCCAGAACCAGCGCTCTTTCGGGGTCTCTAAGTAAAAGTCGAAACGGGAATTGCCGAAGGCCGTTTCCGGACGCAAAAGAGTGAGCTCGGGAAAGAGGACGGGGAAAAATTCTTTTGCAGCCCGGTTAGGGGCCTCACTGTCCATATTGATCAGAAGCTTTCCCTTTTGAACGGCGATCAGGTCGTATTTTGTCTTTCGCAGGGGATTTTCGCTTTCTTCAAGGTAGACTGTGGCCCCGTCGATCAAAAGCTCCCGGCATCTGCCGGTGTTTTTCACATGGCAGACGCAAAGAGTCCCGTCCACCTCCACATAGGCGATAAAGCGGTTGGGACGCGACCGGAAAGTCCCCTTTCTGATATGAGAATAAGTCATAAACGGCCCCCTTCCTTTTTAAAGCGTTCTTTGACGATGGCCTTTTTCAGCTTCCCAAATAGGAAATACACAAGCTGCATAACGCCCCAGATGATCGGGACCAAGCCCAGAAAGGCCGGAAAATAGCAGGGCCCGGCTGCCCGCTGCAGCGAAACGAGAATGCTCCCCGCGGGGGCCTGATGCAGGAAAAAGTAGTTCCCTCCAAAAAGCCGGTTCCCGATTTCCGCAAGGCCCGCCAGCAGCAGTAAAGTGAGAAAGCAGCCCGGAAGCTGCCTTAGACGGGGGCGAAATCCGTCCAGGAAAAGGCAGAGCGGGAAGAGGAATAAAAGGCAGTGAAGCAGGATAAAGATCAAATAATAGATATTCCAAAACGGATAGAGCGTTTCCCCCGGCGTGACTAGGGCGAAAAGCGCCCCGGGAAGCCCTGCCCACCAGCACAGCGGGAAAAGGAACCGGGCCTTGTCATAGGGCAGAAAGGCGGCTGAAAATTCCCAAAACACCATCAGGTCGCACAGGTGCAGGGGAAGGGAGACGGAAGGCTGAAAAACGCCGGATATGAGATACAGGAAAAGCCTCATCAGCAGCAGGAACAGGCAGAGGCCGGAAAGGAGACGCAGCGTTTTTTTCCGGCCTTTTCCGCTCATTCGGGAAAACGCCCCACAGAAGATCAGAAAAAACAAAAAGGCAGAAAGCAGCCAGATAATATGAATGGGGCTTCCGATGGGCACGCCCGCTGTCCCAGGCGGAAGTCTTTCTTTGGGAGTCCAAAACACGGACGCTTCCTCCTCGCGCTTTTATTCCGGCCAAAGCCGCAAATGCTGAAAGCCGGCTTCCCGGAGTGAGGGTAGTATATGCGCATCTTTCCTGAAATATCAGGAAAAGGGGAGCGGTCCTTCTTATTCTACACCGGTTTTTTGCTCTTGTCCAGAAAGCCGCTTCTCAAAAAGCCTTGACAAAAAAAGGATCGGGGAATATACTGTTAGTAGCCTAACAAAAATAGGGGGCGCGATTCGTGGAGGATAAAAGGGAGATCGGGTTCCAGGTTCACACGCTTTCCCATCTCATCAAACGCATGGCAGACCAGATCGTTTTTCCCGAAGAGGTGGTACAGTGCACGGGTATGCACGGCTGGATGATCGGGTATCTCTATGAAAATCAGGATCGGGAGATCTTTCAGAGGGATATCCAGGAGCGGTTCATGATCCGCCGCTCCACGGTTACCGGGATCCTTCAGCTCATGGAAAAAAACGGCCTGATCACCCGCACGCCGGTGAAAGATGACGCCAGGCTCAAAAGGATCCAGCTGACGCCCAAGGCCATCAAGCTTCACCAGCAGGTGCAGGCCGGGATCCGTGAGATGGAAAGGCGTCTGTCTCAAAACCTGACTGAGGAGGAAAAGGAGACCTTTTTAACGCTTTGTGAAAAAATCAAGGCGGGGATCGAAGAGGAGTAGGGGGCTGTCTTCTGGAAAAGAAAGAAGTTTGTTTTTTAATGTTAGGAAGCTTACAGTAAGGAAGCGAAATGTTTTGAACCTTACAAATTTATGAATTCAGTGAGAAAGGATGAACAGCTGATGATAAAAGAATTGCTGAAAAGCGTTCGGCAGTATCGGAAGGATTCCCTTCTGTCGCCGGTGTTTGTGACGATGGAAGTGGTCATGGAGGTAGTGATCCCCCTGCTGATGGCGAATTTGATCGATTTCGGCATTGAGGCGGGAGACATGAATTATATCTTGAAGACCGGCCTTTTGCTGATCCTGTCTACCGTCGTCTCCCTCGCCTTCGGCACTCTGTCCGGAAGAAGCGCCGCAAAGGCCTCAACGGGATACGCCGCGAATCTCAGGCAGGATATGTATTACAAGGTACAGAAATTTTCGTTTCGGAATATCGACCGGTTTTCCGCCTCCAGCATTGTCACCAGGCTGACAACCGATGTGCAGAACGTGCAGAATGCCTATCAGATGATCATTCGGGTGGCGGTACGCGGGCCGATGATGCTGATTTTCTCGCTCGCCATGGCCTTCGGGATGAATCCCCGCCTCTCCCTGATTTTTCTCGCGGTGATCCCGGTTTTGGGAGCGGGCCTGTTTTTCATTGCGTCCAAGGCCCATCCGGTGTTTGAGCGGATGATGAAGCGCTACGACCATCTGAACACGGTGGTGGAGGAAAACCTGCGGGGGATCCGGGTGGTAAAGGCCTTTGTCCGGGAAGAGCGGGAGACGGAAAAGTTCCGGGAGGCTTCGGAAAATATCCGGCAGGACTCCTCCCGGGCGGAAAAGATCTTAGCCTTCAACTCCCCTTTGATGCAGCTTTGCATGAACGGCTGTATCCTGTTGATCTCCTGGTTCGGTGCCAAGCTCATCGTTCAAAACGAGATGAGTACCGGGCAGCTGATGAGCCTGATCTCCTATGCCTCCCAGATCCTGATGAGCCTGATGATGCTTTCCATGATCTTTGTGATGATCACCATTTCCAGGGCCTCCGCCCAGCGTATCGTGGAAGTCCTCCGGGAGGAAGGAGACATTCGGGACGGGGAAAAGAATATAGAGACCGTTCCCAACGGCGCGGTGGAATTTCAAAATGTGTCCTTCTCCTACAAGAAGGACAGGAAGGCCTGCTTAAGCGAGATCAGCCTGAAGATAGAGCCCGGGCAGACCGTGGGGATCCTGGGCGGGACCGGAAGCGGGAAAAGCAGCCTTGTGCAGCTGATCCCCCGGCTGTACGATCCGATTTCCGGCCCCGTGCTGGTAGGCGGGATCGATGTGAGAGACTATAATGTCAAGGCCCTTCGGGAGGAAGTGGCCATGGTGCTGCAGAAAAACGAGCTTTTTTCCGGCACCGTCAAGGAAAACCTGCGCTGGGGAAAAGAGGACGCAACCGAGGAGGAGCTGGTCCATGCCTGTAAGCTCTCCCAGGCCGATTCCTTTATCCGGGAATTTCCCCAGGGGTATGACACCTATCTGGAGCAGGGAGGCACCAATGTGTCCGGAGGACAGAAGCAGCGCCTGTGTATCGCAAGAGCGCTGCTGAAAAAGCCTAAAATTCTGATTCTGGACGATTCCACCAGCGCGGTGGATACCCACACGGACGCGCTGATTCGGGGGGCTTTCCGCACGGAGATCCCGGATACGACCAAGATCATCATCGCCCAGCGGGTCGCCTCTGTTCAGGACGCGGACCAGATCATCGTGCTGGATAACGGCAGGGTCAGTGCTGTAGGCACCCATGAAGAGCTGCTTCATGAGAGCAGCATCTATCGGGAAGTTTATGAATCTCAGCAGAAGGGGGAAGACGAGAATGCCCAGGCCTAATGTGGGAGCCGCCTTTGCCGGCGGTAAAAAAGCCAAAAATCAGGGGGCCGTCATCCGGCGGCTGCTAAGCTATTTGAGCCGGTACCGCTTCCTTTTCGCCATCGTGCTTGTGTGTATCCTGATAAGCGCGGTGGTCAATGTGATCGGTTCCATGTTTTTGAAAATTCTCATAGACGACTATATCTCGCCTTTGCTGGGGATGGAAAATCCGGTGTTTTCCGGGCTTTTGAAGGCCATCGGGATCATGGGCCTCATCTATCTGACAGGCGTGGGCTCCACCTTCCTTTACAACTGGCTGATGGTCACGGTGTCTCAGGGAGTGCTGAAAACCATTCGGGACGATCTGTTTTCCCATATGCAGAAGCTTCCCATCCGGTATTTTGACAGCCATACCCACGGCGACCTGATGAGCCGCTACACCAACGATACGGACACGCTTCGCCAGATGATTTCCCAAAGCATCCCGCAGATGTTTTCCTCGGTGATCACCATCGTCTCGGTGTTCTGCGCCATGATCACCACCAGCGTTTTCCTCACGATCCTGGTTCTCCTCACCGTGGCCTTCATGCTGTTTTTAACCCAGAAGATCGGCCGCAAAAGCGGGAAATACTTTGTGAAGCAGCAGCGCTCCCTGGGCGCTGTGAACGGATACATCGAGGAGATGGTATCCGGCCAGAAGGTGGTTCAGGTATTCTGTCACGAGGAGAAGGCCAAGGCGGATTTTGACAAGCTCAACGAGACCCTGCGCGAAGAGGCGGCCGCGGCCAACACCTACGCGAACATCATGGGGCCCGTCATGGGGAATCTGGGGCATCTGCAATATGTTCTGATCGCTATGGTGGGAGGGGCTTTGGCCCTTAATCATATCGGCGGCCTGACCCTGGGCGCCATCGCCGCCTTTTTGCAGCTTTCCCGCAGCTTTACCATGCCCATCACCCAGGTATCCCAGCAGTTCAACTCCATCATCATGGCCTTGGCCGGCGCGGAGCGCATCTTCGACCTGCTGGACGAGGAGCCGGAGAAGGATGAAGGCTATGTCACCCTGGTCAACGCAAAGGAGGAAAACGGCGAGCTCAGGGAAAGCGAGGAGCGCACCGGGCTCTGGGCCTGGAAGCATCCCCATGGTGACGGCAGCGTCACCTATACGCGCCTGACGGGCCATGTGGAATTTTTCGATGTGGATTTCGGCTATCAGGAAGAGAAGCTGGTGCTGCACAATATCACACTCGATGCCCAGCCCGGAGAAAAGATGGCCTTTGTAGGGGCTACCGGGGCGGGCAAGACCACCATCACCAATCTCATCAACCGGTTTTATGACCTGGCCGACGGCAAGATTCGCTATGACGGCATCAACATCAATAAAATCAGGAAAAGCGATCTGCGCCGTTCTTTGGGGATCGTTTTGCAGGATGTGAACCTCTTCACCGGCACGGTGGAGGAAAACATCCGCTACGGAAAGCTTTCGGCTACGAAAGAGGAGGTCGAGGCCGCCGCGAAGCTTGCCAATGCGGACGACTTCATCCGGCGTCTGCCGGAGGGATACCAGACCGTGCTGTCCGGAGACGGGGGAAGCCTCTCCCAGGGCCAGCGCCAGCTTTTGAGCATTGCCCGGGCGGCGGTGGCAGACCCGCCTGTGATGATCCTGGACGAGGCCACCTCCTCCATCGACACCAGAACGGAACAGCTGGTGCAAAAGGGAATGGACGGCCTGATGAAGGGGCGTACGGTCTTCGTCATTGCCCACAGGCTCTCCACGGTGCAGAACTCTGACACTATTCTGGTACTGGAGCTTGGAAGAGTGATCGAACGGGGCTCTCACGAAGAGCTGATCTCCCAAAAGGGGAAATACTATCAGCTTTATACCGGCGCTTTTGAATTGGAATAGCGGAAAAAAGAAGCTCCCTCCATTCAGGTTTTCCCTGAATGGAGGGAGCTTTGGGCTTTAGGACGCGAGAGTGCCGCCTTCTGTTTTCTGCATCAGATACAGCTGCTCCTCCATGCCGCTTTGGGCGTTGAGATAGAGGAGAAATTCCTGTCCCCGGTCGTTTTCACAGTGAAATTCCCAGCAGAGTACTTCGTGAAGCCCGGGAGTGGGAATGAGGGCGAGAGAGGCGCTTTTTTCCCGCAGCAGAGGGCTCATGTTTTTCTTTGCCTCCTCCTTGTCGAGGCTGGGGGCCTGAAGACCCCGGGGCTGATGGTTCATCAGGTAGCCGGTGGCGTCATATTCCACCAGGGAGCCCTCGTTTAGCTCAACGGTGACCTTGATCAGATCCGGGTAACACATCACCTTCAGCTCATCCTCTGTCACATAGGAGAAATTGATGGTGCAGCGCCCGTCGTTTTTCAGCGTATAGCTTTCCCGAAAAGAGGAGATCCCTGCGGCCTTCAAAAGCTTTGAGGCCGCCGCGATCGCTTCCTCTTCTCCCAGGGTTCCCTCTTTGGGCTTCAGAGAGCTTTTAAAGTAAGCGATCTCGCCGCCCTTTTTGGTAACTAAGACACGCTTTTCTCCAAAGAGAAAAACAAAGGAGGAAAGAACGCTTCCCGCTTCTCCGTTGTCCTCAAGCTCTTTTGGAGAGCAGCCCAGAAATGCGGCTGCTTTTTTTTCGGCCTCTTCCCGGGTGACCTCCTCTTTGTCCTTCAGAAAAAGGGGCTCCCGCCGGGCAATATGATCTGAGAAGGGGCCGTCGTAAAGCAGGCTGGGAAACTCGGAGAATTCCTGAACGGTTTCCTCCAGGCTGTCGTCAAAGCTTCCCAGGCGTGAAAGGTCGTCCACATTGTTCAGCACGCTTTGAGCGCGGCCGATAGAGGCCCCCTGCGCGTCAAGCCGGGCCTGCATTTCAAAAAGCGCGTCGCGCAGATCTTCCGCGTATTTTTTCATAATGAGGAAGCTTTGAAGCTCTTCCTCGGAGGGCTTTTCACCGGAGGAGATCTTGCGGGTCAATGCCAGGGCATAGTCTCCTGCCTGAGAGAGAAAACGGCTGATGCACCCGCTTCTTTCCTGAGAAAAAGGCAGGATCGCCATGGCGGCCTTGGCGCCTCCGCTTTGTTCGCAAAGCTTTGCGCAGACGGTGTTTTGCAGCATGGGCGTGTTCACATAGGCCGCTTTTTCCAGTGTGGAGCACATCCCCTGCACATAGTCGCTCAAATCGTTGAGGGCCCGGCGGTAGGCGTATTCCAGATCTGTTTTGTGAAGGCGCAGCAGCATGCGGGAATCAAATAGAAAACCGCCCAGGGTAAGGAGAAAGGCGGCGGAAAATGACAGGAGCCTTATTTTAGAGGCCTTTTTCATGAAGTTTGTCATCCTTTCCCGCTTTCCGGAAAAAGAAAGCTTAAAGCTAGTCTCTTCTTTTGGAAATGGAAAATTCATATTCTTTTCAGAATATTTTGGCTGTTCTTTCCGGTAGATCTATGATATACTAAACGATGGTAATTTCATGCTGTGAGAAAAAGGACAGGAACAAAATGCTTTCCTGTTTTGACTGGGGTGACTTTTTTGCGGATCCTTGGCATTGACCCGGGATATGCCATTGTGGGCTATGGAGTGGTGGAAAGTCGGAACGGCCGGTATCTGCCGGTGGAATACGGCGCTGTCACCACGCAGGCCGGCGCGGATTTTTCCCTGCGGCTTCAGGAGATCTATGAGGGGATGCAGGAGATCCTTTCCCGGCTGAAGCCTGAGGCGGCGGCGGTGGAAAAGCTTTATTTCTCCAACAATAAGACCACCGGCATCGGTGTGGCGGAGGCCAGGGGAGTGATCCTCCTTTCCCTGTCTCAGGGGGGAGTGCCGCTGTTTGAATATACGCCCATGCAGGTAAAGCAGGCGGTGACAGGCTACGGAAAGGCCTTAAAGCCCCAGGTGCAGGAGATGACGCGAAGGCTGCTGCGCTTGAAATCGGCGCCCAAGCCGGACGACACGGCGGACGCTTTGGCCCTGGCCGTCTGTCACGGCCAGGCGGCGGGCTCTTCTCTGAGACGGGAGCTGCTGCTGCAAAACAGAGACCCGGGAAAAGTGATCTGAGCAGCTGACAAAATATGCCGGAAAGGATATTGCTATGTTTTACAGCCTGACGGGGAAATTAGCCCATACAGAGCCGGGAATGGCGGTGATCGACGTGGGGGGCGTGGCCTTTAAGTGCTTCACCTCCATGAACACCCTGCGGAATTTGCCTGCGCTGGGAGAAAAGGCCACACTCTATACGCTTTTGAATGTGCGGGAGGACGCGCTGGACCTCTTCGGGTTTCTCACCCAGGGAGAGCTCAACTGCTTTAAGCTTTTGACCGCCATCAGCGGCGTGGGCCCCAAGGCCGGACTTGCCATTTTATCGGAAATGGCGCCGGAAGCGGTGGCGCTTTCCGCGGCGGCGGGAGACGCCAAGCGCTTTACGAAAGCCAGCGGCGTGGGCCCGAAGCTTGCCCAGCGTATCGTATTGGAATTAAAGGACAAGGTGAAAAGCTTTTCCTCCTCCGGCCTTTCCATGGAGGAGGTCATCCCGGGCGGGCCCTCGGCCTCCGGGAATATGGCTCAGGCGGTGGAAGCCCTGGTCACCCTGGGCTATTCTCCTTCCGACGCTGCGGCGGCGGTAGGCAGGCTGGACGAAAATCTGCCCACCGAGGAGCTGATCCGCCTCGCGCTGAAATCGTTCGGCGGGGCAAGGTAAGGGCGGTCAAGAGAACAGGTACGGGAAGGAGGCACGGGAATGATTCGAAAAAGCGGCGGGGAAGCGGACTGGGACGCCCAATCAGAGGACAGCCTGGATCTGGAAAACCGCATTATGGAAACGGGCTATACCCCGGAGGACCAGGAAGTAGAAAATCCTTTAAGGCCCAGGACCTTTTCGGAATATATCGGGCAGGATAAGGCAAAGGAAAACCTGCAGATTTTCATCGAGGCGGCCAAAAGCAGAAAAGAATCGCTGGATCATGTGCTTTTGTATGGGCCTCCCGGACTGGGAAAAACGACCCTGGCGGGGATCGTCGCCAACGAGCTGGGGGTGAACCTCAGGATCACCAGCGGTCCCGCCATTGAAAAGCCGGGAGATTTAGCGGCTCTTTTGACCAATCTGTCTCCCGGGGATGTATTGTTTATCGACGAGGTGCACCGCCTGCCCCGCACGGTGGAGGAGATCCTGTACCCCGCTATGGAAGACTTTGCTTTGGATATTATCACAGGCAAGGGGCAGATGGCGGCCTCTTATCACCTGCCTCTGCCGCACTTTACCCTGGTGGGGGCCACCACCCGCGCGGGGCAGCTTTCCGCCCCTTTGCGGGACCGCTTCGGCGTGGTGCTTCGCCTGGAGCTTTACGGCCCCGGAGAGCTTTCCAAAATCGTGATGCGAAGCGCTAAAATTCTGGGGATCGAAATGGAGGCGGACGCCGCCCTGGAGATCGCCTCCCGCTCCCGGGGGACGCCCCGTATCGCCAACCGGCTTTTAAAGCGGGTGCGGGATTTTGCCCAGGTGATGAGCGAGGGCGTGGTCACTTTGCAGACGGCCCGCATTGCCTTGGACCGGCTGGAGATCGACGAGCTGGGGCTGGACCAGAGCGACCGGCGGATGCTTTCCGCCATGATCAAGCACTACAGCGGCGGGCCGGTGGGCCTGGAGACCCTGGCGGCCGCCATCGGGGAAGAGGCGGTGACCATCGAGGATGTGAACGAGCCCTATCTCATGCAGATCGGGTTTCTGACCCGTACTCCCCGGGGGCGCTGCGTGACGGCTTCCGCCTATCTGCACCTGGGGCTTCCCGTGCCGGGAAGACTTCGGGAGGATGGGGGCGGCCCCGAGCAGATAAGGTGGGAAGAGTCCTGATGAAAAACGAAAAAAGGAGCAGATAGCTATGGGCAGATTATTTGGAACAGACGGCATCCGGGGGATCGCCAATAAGGATTTGACCTGCGAGCTGGCTACCCAGCTGGGAAGAGCGGCGGCGCAGGTGCTTACCAACAAGAGCAACCGCCATCCCAAGGTGCTCATCGGAAAGGACACCCGCCTTTCCTCTGATATGCTGGAAAACGCCATGGCGGCGGGGCTGTGCAGCATCGGCGCCAGCGTGGTGACCCTGGGTGTGGTGCCCACTCCGGCGGTGGCCTATCTGGTGGAAAAATATAAGGCGGACGCGGGCGTGATGATCTCCGCCTCTCACAACTCCTTTGAGTATAACGGAATCAAGATCTTTTCCGGAGACGGCTTTAAGCTGCCGGACGATCTGGAGGAGCGCATTGAAGATATCATTTTGGGGAAATCGGATATTTCCCGCGAAATGCCTACGGAGGACGGTATCGGAACGGTGACCCGGGCGGAAAACGCCGTGCGGGATTATATCGAGCATGTGAAGAGTACGGTGCATTTCGCCCTGGACGGCCTCAAGGTGGCTATCGACTGCGCGAACGGCTCCGCGAGCGCCACCGCGAAGGCTTTGTTTACAGAGCTGGGGGCCGATGTGGTGATGCTCAACGACCAGCCGGACGGCGTCAATGTGAACGCAGCCTGCGGCTCCACCCATAGGGAGGGGCTCATCGAGTATGTAAAGACCCATGAGGTAGACGCCGGCGTGGCCTTTGACGGAGACGCGGACCGGTGCCTCATGGTGGATGAAGAGGGGAATTTCATCGACGGCGACTTTATCATGGCCATCTGCGCCATGGATATGAAAAGCCGTGGAAAGCTTTCCAAGAACACGGTGGTGGGCACCATCATGACGAACCTGGGCTTCCAGCGGTTCTGTGAGGAGAACGGCATGGACTTTGAGGCCACCAAGGTGGGAGACCGGTATGTGCTGGAGGAAATGCTGCTTTCCGGATATAACTTCGGAGGCGAGCAGAGCGGCCATGTGATTTTCCGGGATTTTGCCACCACCGGCGACGGGCAGCTCACCGCCTGTCAGCTTCTGAGCCTGATGCGCAGAAGAGAGGCGAAGCTCTCTTCTCTCGCGACTTTGATGCAGCGCTATCCCCAAACCATGCTCAATATCAAGGTGTCTCCGGAAGGGAAGCTCAATTTCTATACCGACCACAAGGTGAAGGCCGCCATCGCCGCGGCTTCGGAGACCCTGGGCAAGGATGGACGGGTGATCGTGCGCCCCTCCGGCACAGAGCCTCTGCTGCGGGTGATGGTGGAGGGCAAGGACGAAGCGCTGATCGGGCGGCTTGCCCAGGAGGTGGCAAAGGTCATTGAGGAGGAGCTTTGCTGAACCGGATGCTGGATACTAGATACTAGATGCTGGATAAGGGCGGTTGAGAAACCACCCCTTGGCTCCCCCTTGGTAGATGTTAGATGTTAGATATTAGTTGTTAGACTTGGCTCCCCTTGGTAGTTGTCAGATATTAGATATTAGTCGTTAGAGAAGGTCAAGGGAAAGGGCGTGCCCTTTCCTCTTGGCTCTCCCAAAGGGAGAGCCAAGGCAAGCGAGTAGGGCCCCTTATCTGGAATCCAGTATCTAAAATCCGGGATCCAGCATCTGAAATAACGGTGATGATATATGAGAACAGCCAAATGGCAAGACTATGAATTGATCGATACGGCGGATGGCGAGCGCCTGGAGCGGTGGGGAGACATCCTTCTCATTCGGCCGGATCCGCAGATCATCTGGCGGGGAGAGAAACGAGACCCCCGCTGGAGGTGTTCCCATGCCCGCTATCACCGCTCCCATTCCGGGGGCGGAAGGTGGGAGGAATATCAAAAGCTTCCTGCCGTGTGGAAGATCGCCTGGGAGGACCTTACCTTTCGCCTGAAGCCCATGAGCTTCAAGCACACCGGCATTTTTCCGGAGCAGGCGGTGAACTGGACCTTTGTCCGGGAGAGGATCCGGGCTTCCGGCAGGCCGGTCAAGATCTTGAACCTGTTTGGGTACACCGGGGCTGCCACTCTCGCCTGTCTGGAGGCGGGGGCGGCGGTCACCCATGTGGACGCCTCCAAGGGCATGGTGCAGTGGGCAAAGGAAAACGCAGAGGCTTCCGGGCTTTCCCAGAGGCCGGTGCGCTGGCTGGTGGACGACTGCATGAAGTTTGTCCAGCGGGAGCAGCGCAGAGGCAATACCTATGACGGCATTATCATGGATCCGCCCTCCTATGGCCGGGGTCCCGGCGGCGAGGTGTGGAAGCTGGAAGAGCAGCTCTATTCCTTAGTGGAGATGTGTCTTCCCATCTTATCCCAAAAGCCTCTGTTTTTTTTGCTCAATTCCTATTCGGCGGGGCTTTCCCCGGCTGTGATGGAGTATCTTTTAGGCGTTTTGATTGGAAGAAAATTCGGCGGACAGGTGTCCTGCGATGAAATCGGCCTGCCGGTAACCAGCACCGGACTTGTGCTGCCCTGCGGCAGCACGGCGATCTGGGAGAGTAGTTGTTAGTTGTTAGATATTAGTTGTTAGATATTAGTTGTTAGATATTAGTTGTTAGATATTAGTTGTTAGAT
>CAZMFF010000022.1:35410-45432 GCA_964565505.1 uncultured Acutalibacter sp.
GATATTAGTTGTTGGATATTAGTTGTTGGATATTAGTTGTTGGATATTAGTTGTTGGATATTAGTTGCTAGATATTAGTTGCTAGATATTAGCCGTTAGATATTAGCCGTTAGATATTAGTCGTTAGATATTAGTCGTTAGTTATTTGTTGTTAGATATTAGTCGTTGGGATAGGACAGATCGAAAGGGAAGGAAGTCAAGATGGCCCTGCTGGAACTGAAGGAAGTCCGGTTTTCCTATGAGCCGGAGGCCGCACAGCCCAAGGAGGCTCTGCGCGGTGTGACATTGCAAATAGAGCGGGGGGAGTTCGTGGCCCTGCTGGGACATAACGGCTGCGGAAAGTCTACGGTGGCAAAGCTGTTAAACGGCATGCTGCTTCCCACCTCGGGCCGGATACTGGTGGACGGCAGAGATACCCAGGACGAGGAAAACCAGCTTTTCATCCGGTCTCATGTAGGGCTGGTGCAGCAAAACCCGGACAACCAGATGGTGGCGGGCATCGTGGAGGAGGATGTGGCCTTCGGCCCGGAAAATTTAGGGGTCCCGCCCGATGAGATCCGGCGCCGGGTAGAGGAAGCTTTGAAGGCTGTGGATATGTTTGAATACCGGGAGCATGCGCCCCACAAGCTTTCCGGCGGACAGAAGCAGCGGGTGGCCATTGCCGGGGTGATCGCCATGGAGCCCAGCTGTATCGTTCTGGACGAGCCCACGGCCATGCTGGACCCCAGAGGCAGGCGGGAAGTGATGGATACCATCCGCCGCCTCAACCGGGAAAAGGGGATCACCATCGTTTTGATCACGCACTATATGGACGAGGCCGTAAGCTCCGGCCGCGTGATCGTGATGGACGAGGGGAAAGTTCTAAAGGATGCGCCGCCCCGAGAGGTGTTCTCTCAGGTGGAGTTTTTAAAGCGGCACGATCTGGACGTGCCCCAGGCGGCAGAGCTTGTCTATCGCCTGCGGGCGGCGGGGATCCCTTTGCCCGGCGTTCCCCTTACGGCGGAGGAATGTGTTGAGATGATCCGGCAGATGCTGGAAGGCGGGGAGAAAAAAGCGAAGGGACCTAAGGCAGAGAACCTCTGCCGGCGGGGATAGGCCCCAAAAATTTTTCGGAAAGGAAGTGCCGGTGAGATGGCAATTTTAAAAACCGAAGATCTGACTTATCAATACGGGATCGGCACCCCCTTTCAAAAAACGGCGGTGGAACAGGTCTCCCTCTCTCTGGAGGCGGGGGAATTTCTGGGTGTGATCGGTCATACGGGAAGCGGAAAATCCACTTTAGTCCAGATGCTCAACGGCCTCATTCGCCCCACCTCAGGCCGGGTGCTCTTAGACGGAAAAGACATTTGGGAGGAGCCCAAAAAGATCCGCAACGTGCGGTTCCGGGTGGGAATGGTATTTCAGTATCCGGAATACCAGCTTTTCGAAGAGACTGTGATGAAGGATATCATGTTCGGCCCGAAAAACATGGGCCTTTCCGAGGAAGAGGCCAAAGAGCGGGCTTTGGAGGCCGCCGGGTTTACCGGGCTCAAAAAGGAGCTTCTGGAAAAGTCTCCCTTTGAGCTTTCCGGGGGGGAAAAGCGCAGGGCCGCCATTGCCGGAGTGATCGCTATGGACCCGGATGTGCTGATCCTGGACGAGCCCACTGCGGGGCTGGACCCGCGGGGCAGAGACGTTTTGCTTTCCCAGATCATGCAGTACCATAAGGCGAGAAACAATACGGTGCTCCTGGTGTCTCACAGCATGGAGGACATCGGCCGCACGGCTGACCGGGTCCTGGTGATGAACGGGGGGCATAAGGCGATGCTGGGAGAGACCAGGGCGGTGTTCTCCAGAGGCGAGGAGCTTCAAAAGCTGGGGCTTCAGATCCCTGAGATCACAGGGATCATGCAAAGGCTCAGAAGCCTGGGCTGCCCGGCAGGAGACTGCGTGCTCACAGTGGATGAAGCCCTTTATGAGCTCACAGCTTTTTTGAAATCCGAAACGGCGGGAGAAAAGAACGGCAGGAAGGGAGAGGCTTTATGATCTCTGATATCACCTTGGGGCAGTTTTTTCCGGGGCGCTCGGTTTTGCACCGCACGGACCCCAGAGTTAAGCTTTGTCTTACCGTGTTCTATATCGTGCTGATCTTTACGGCGGGGAATTTTTACGCTTTGGGGGCGGTAGTGGGGTTTGTGCTGCTTGCCATGGCCTGCTCGAAGGTGCCCTTTAAGCTCTATCTGAAAAGCTTAAAGCCCATCCTGTTTCTCGTGGTGTTTACGGCGGTGCTCAATATCTTCTACGGTACTGGGGAGCCCCTTTGGCAGTGGGGCTTTTTAAAGATCACAAAGAGAGGGCTTTTGAACTGTGCCTTTGTCTCTGTCAGGATCGTCACGCTGATCCTCGTAAGCTCCATTCTCACCTTTACCACCTCTCCCACCCAGTTGACCGACGCCATTGAGCGGCTTTTAAAGCCTTTGGGAAAGCTGCATGTTCCGGTGCATGAGTTTGCCATGATGATGACCATCGCCCTGCGTTTCGTGCCGTTGCTTTTAGAGGAGACGGATAAGATCATGAGCGCGCAGAAGGCGCGGGGGGCCGATATGGAAAGCGGCGGACTTGTGCAAAGGCTCAGGGCGCTGGTGCCCATTCTGATCCCCCTTTTCATTTCCGCCTTTCGCCGGGCCTTTGACCTGGCGACGGCCATGGAGAGCCGCTGCTATCACGGCGGAGAGGGCAGGACCAAGATGAAGGTCCTGAAAATGGGAAAGCAGGACGGGCTGGTGCTTTGCTGCGTGGGGCTGTTTTTCGCCCTTTTCCTCACCCTCACCCTGGCGCTGCCCCCGGCGGCGCGATAGAGCGGAAGAAACAGGAGGACAAGCCTTGGAGAGAAATCTTCTCATCACCATAGCCTATGACGGAGCCGCCTACCACGGCTGGCAGATCCAGGAAAATGCTCTTACGGTCCAGGAGGTGTTCCAAAAGGCCCTCTTTTCCGTGACGGGGAGAAGGGAAGAGCTGAAGGCCTGCTCCCGCACCGATACGGGCGTGCATGCCAGAGAGTTCTGCATCAGCTTGAAAACGGGAAGCGCCGTGTCTTCAGAGCGCATGGCGGCGGCTCTCAACCATTATCTTCCCCCGGATATTGCGGTCCTTTCCTGCCGGGAGGTGCCGGAGGACTTTCACGCCAGGTATTCCTGCAAGGGAAAGGAATACTGCTATGAGATCTGGAATCATCCGGTGCGCGATCCCTTTTTGAAAGATCGTGCCTTGCACTACTGGTATCCCATCGATGAGGCGCTTCTCGATAAAGCGGCAAAGCAGTATTTGGGAAGCCATGACTTTTCCTCCTTCTGTACGCTGGACCGGCGGGAGCGGGGAGACCTGACCCGCTGCGTCACCCGGTCTCAGGTGGAGCGGCAGGGGGATAAAGTGATCTTTACCGTAGCGGCAGACGGATTTCTTTACAATATGGTGCGTATTATGACAGGGACGCTTCTCAGGGTACAGCAGGGGAAGCTTTCACCGGAGGATATTCCCGGCATTTTAGAGTCAAAAAACAGGAACCGGGCCGGCCCTACCGCGCCGGCCTGCGGGCTCTATCTCAACCGGGTGTTTTATTGACGGAAAAGAAGGGAGGGAGATCGGGTGAAGCGAGGAAAGCACGGCAAGGAGGACGCCAAGGAGATCCTGCATTTTGACGAGTTTCAAGAGGAGGAGCCCAAGGTCCAGTACGAGGACGGGGAAGAAGAGCAGGAGCTTTTGAAGAAGGTGAAGATCCCCAAGGCCGTCTATCGGGTCGGCGTGATCCTGGTGGCGGTGATCTTGGGGCTGATCCTTTGGATGAACCGGGGGAACCTTGCTCCGGATAAGGTGATCAGCTGGTTTAAGCTCCAGCTGATGGGCTCTGGTTCCGGAGACGGATTTCCCGTGCAGATCACGGGCACCGATGTGCGGGAATCCAATTTTACCCAGTACGATGGAGCGGCTGCGGTCCTCAGCGACACCTCCTTTTCCCTGATCAACTCTACCGGCCGTTCCCTCATTTCCCTTCAGCACGGCTTTAACGACCCCGTTTTGTGCGCGGCGGGGGGAAATTATCTGCTCTATAACCTGGGGAGCACCGGGTATCTGCTGCAAAGCGGCACAGATACTGTGGTCAACAAAAACGCGCCCGGGGATATTTTAGCGGGGGCGGTCTGCCGCGGCGGCCGGTTCGCGCTGGGGATGCAGGGCTCGGAAGGCGCTTCCCTGATGGAGGTATACCTGAAAAACGGAACGCTGCAATACTCTTATCGTTTCGCCAGAGATTATATCACCGCTTTGGCGCTGAATTCCGACGGCACCTATGGAGCGGTGTGCACGGTGCGCAGTGAAAACGGAGAGCTGGTGTCAAAGATCACCGCTTTTTCCTTCCAGGAGACGGAGCCCATCGCAGAATATGAGAGCCGCGACAATCTGCTTTTGGGAATATATTGGGGCGATAACGGGAATCTGTACGCAGTGGGGGATTCCGCGGTGGTCGCTGCCGATTCCGCCGCCTTTCAATTCGTGCAGTACAGCTATGACGGAAGGTCCCTCGCCTCCTTTGCCCTGGCGGAAAACCGGGCTTTTGTCTCCATTTCCGCCTACGAGCATGCGGGCTCCAGTACGATCCTGGTATTCAACGGGGAGCGGGAGCCCTTAAAGATCGAGTCCAGCCAGCGCGCGAAATCCCTTTCGGTTTCCGGCTCTTCGGTGGCTTCTCTGGAGGGCACGGACGTGGTGTTTTACGATTATACGACCGGAAGAGAGCAGGCGAGAGCTCCTGCCGGCAGCGACGCGCGCAGCGTGGCGCTGCTCAGTGAAAGCAGAGCCTATGTGCTGGGCATCAGCGAGATCCGAATGACCCAGGCTTCCTGAGAAGGCTCTTCCCCCGGTTTTCCACTTGACAGATTTCCGTAAGGGATTAAGGGCTTGTAGAAGTTTTGGGATTGTGATATGATTTAGTTCTGTAGCCGGGCAATTTTCGGACGGAATTTTTTGGGAAAGGGGCAGGCAGAAAGATGAACTTTGCTTTTGATGTGTTTCTGATCTGCGTGATGGCCGCCGGTGTGATCATGGGGATCAAGCGGGGCTTTATCAAATCTGCCGCCCGTTTTTTAGGCGCCGTGATCTCCGCGTGCCTTTCCGCCGTATTCGGGGGAATGGCCGCCCAGTGGCTCTATGGGGCGCTGTTTCGCGACGCTCTTGTGGAAAAGATCCGGGACGCCGTAATGTCTATCAGCGGGCCGGACGCGGCCCAGGCCGTGCTGGAGGGCTTGCCTGACTTCATCGTGCGGGCGCTGGAGGCCGCCGGCGTTACCAAGGCGACGCTCACAGGAAGCCTTGCCTCTCAAAGCGGCGAGGCCGCCACGCTTTTAGCGGCGGCGCTGGAGCCGGTATTTGTCAGCTTTTTAAAAGTCCTTACCGTATTCGGACTGTTCCTTTTATTTATGTTAATTACCCGTGTTTTGGCGAATCTTCTTTCCACGGCCTTTGAGCTGCCGCTTTTGAGCCAGATCAACGGCGCTTTGGGCGGGGTGTTCGGCTTTTTGATGGCCCTGCTTTTGATCTGGATCCTGCTGAGCGCCTTGAAGATATTCCTGCCCATGCTGTCTTTGGAGACGCAGGCCTCCCTGACGGACGGGGTGAGGGGCTCTGTGGTCATGAAGGTCATTGCGGGAATGAATCCCCTGGGGGGAATGTTCCGATAGCTTTTGACGCCCTGTGAACGGGGAGAACGCCTTCCCTAAAGCAGGTCCGCCTGTCTGTGACGGTTCCATAGGCCCGGTAAATAAGAAAAGAAAAAGTGAGGGTCCTCTTCATGCCCGCTGAAAGAAAACCGAGAAATCAGAATCTGACGGTTCCCAATGCGCTTTCCGTGCTCCGCATTCTAATCGTCCCCTTTTTTGCCTGGTGCTTCCTGAAGGGGAAGCTGGTAATGGCGGTGGCTCTCCTGGCGCTTTCCGGCCTTTCGGATCTTTTTGACGGGGTGATCGCCAGAAAGTTCCATCAGGTGACGGAGCTTGGGAAAATGCTGGATCCTTTTGCAGACAAGCTCACCCAGGGCGTTGTGGCCATGTGCCTTGCCATTAAATTTCCGGTGATCTGCCCGGTGCTGCTGCTCTTTATTGCCAAAGAGCTTGTGATGCTCTGCTGCGCGCTGATCCTGCTGAAAAAGAAAAAGAGGCCCTGCTCGGCAAAATGGTACGGAAAAGTGGCCACGGTGATGTTCTATCTTTCCGTTGGCGTCATAGTGGTCATGGATGGCTTTTTCCATGTGCGTACCTGGGTGTTCAGTGTGGTGGCCAATGTGCTTTTGATCCTCACCGCGGTGATGATGCTCTATTCCGCGTTTCATTATTTCCAGATCTTTCGAGAAATTTTTCATTCAGACGATGAAAAATATGAATTGGATCTGCCCGATGAAATCCGGGCGAAAACCGTGCGGGAGAAGGTCCGCAAAGAGAAGTAACAGGAAAGGAAATCAGCGCCATGTTAATGTGTACCCGCTGTAAGAAACGGCCTGCGGTCGTATTTGTTTCCAACTCGCTGGACGGAAATCCCCAGGGGCTTTGTTTTGTATGCGCAAAGGAGTTGGGCATTAAGCCCGTCAACGATATCATGAAGAAAATGGGGATCACCGATGAAGAGCTGGAGGCGGCCGCCGACCAGATGACAGAACTGATGAACCTGGACGCGGAGGATGAAGACGGAGAGGACAGCTTTACTCCCGGAGGCGCCGCTACGCTGCCCTCTGATATGATGCTGGGCGGAATGCCCGGTCAAAACGGCCGCGCCAATGTGCAGGAGAAAAAGGAAAGCTTTCACAAGAAGAAGAGAAAGCATATCAGCAATTATTGTACGGACCTTACCGGGCGCGCCCGCCGGGGCGAGCTGGACCGTATCGTGGGGCGGGAAAAGGAGATCCAGCGCGTGGTACAGATCCTTTCCCGGCGCACCAAGAATAATCCCTGCCTCATCGGCGAGCCAGGCGTGGGGAAAACCGCCGTGGCGGAGGGCCTTGCGCTGCGAATCGCCGAAGGGAATGTGCCCGCCAAGCTTCGGGATAAGGAGATAGAGCTTCTGGATCTCACCTCTCTGGTAGCGGGGACCCAGTTTCGCGGGCAGTTTGAAAGCCGGATCAAGGGCTTGGTGGATGAGGTAAAGGCGGACGGCAATATCATCCTGTTCATTGACGAGGTCCACAATCTGGTGGGCACCGGAGATGCGGAGGGCAGCATGAATGCCGCCAATATTTTAAAGCCCGCCCTTTCCAGAGGAGAGATCCAGGTCATCGGCACCACCACGTTTTCAGAGTATCGGAAATATATTGAGAAGGACGCCGCCCTGGAGCGCCGGTTCCAGCCGGTAACCGTGGGCGAGCCCTCTATCGGGGACGCGATAGAGGTCATTTCCGGGATCAAGAATTATTATGAAGCCTATCACCGGGTCACGGTGTCCGATCAGATCGTGCGGCGGATCGTGGTGCTTTCCGAACGCTATATCAACGACCGGTACCTGCCGGATAAGGCCATCGACCTGTTGGACGAGGCCTGTGCCTGCGCGGCTTTGCGCAACAAAAAGCTGGCGGAATACGATGAAGCTCAGCTGAAGCTTTCCAAGGAGCGGGTCAGAGAGCAGGACCTGTCCAATCCTACGGACGGCGGCCCTGTAGACTATGAGGAGCTGGCTAAGACTCATTACCGCATTGCCGCCCTGGAGGAGAATCTGGAAAATCTGGAAAAGGAGGGGATCTTTGCCTCGGTGGAGGAAAAGGATCTCGCCTATGTCATCGAGCTGTGGACCGGGATCCCCGCCGCCCGCGTGGAAGAAAATGAATTGAAGCGCCTTGCAAATCTGGAAGAGGTCCTGTCCAAGAAAATTATCGGGCAGGAGGAGGCGGTCAAGGCCATTTCCGCCGCGATCCGCCGCAGCAGAGTGCAGATCAGCCCCAGAAGACGGCCCGCCTCTTTTATCTTTGTAGGTCCTACCGGAACGGGGAAGACCGAGCTGGTCCGGGTGATCTCCCAGGAGCTGTTCGACACGCCGGAAACCTTGATCCGCCTGGATATGTCTGAGTTCATGGAAAAGCATTCCGTGTCGAAGATCATCGGTTCCCCTCCCGGCTATGTGGGCTATGACGAGGCGGGGCAGCTCACGGAGAAGGTCCGCCGCAGGCCCTATTCCGTCCTGCTTTTCGATGAGATCGAAAAGGCCCATCCCGATGTGATGAATATCCTTTTGCAGATCCTGGACGAGGGCAGGATCACCGACGCCCACGGCCGGACGGTCAATTTTGAAAACACGGTCATCGTGATGACCTCCAACGCCGGAAGCGACCGGAAGGAGGCCTCTCTGGGCTTTGCCAAGACGGCGGCGGATATCAGCAGGGAAAAGGCGCTGAAGGCCCTTCAGGAGTTCCTGCGTCCGGAGTTTTTGAGCCGTATTGACGAGGTGGTGGTATTCCGTCCGCTGGATGAGGGCGATTATGTGAAGATCGCCGCCCTGATGCTTTCGGAGTATGTGGAGGTCCTGAAGGAAAAGGGGATCGCCTTCACCTTTACCGAAGAGGCCTGCAGGCTGCTGGCCGGGAAATCCATCGGCGGGAAAAGCGGAGCAAGAGACCTGCGCAGCAATATCCGCCGCATGGCGGAGGATAAGATCGCCGAAGCTCTGGTAGAGGCCGGAGAGGGAGGCGTCAGCGCAGTGGCGTTGTCTGTGGACAAGGACGCTTTGAAGCTGGATGTGCTTTGAGAATTAGTAAATCGGGAAAAGAGGGGAGCCGCCCGGCGTCCTCTCTTTTTCAGCAAAATGGGGGATCTTGATGGCAGAGAGACAGAAACTATTTTTTCCCAGCTGCAATTTCAGCAGTGCGAGCCCTGAAGCGGCGAAACGAATTCGCCGCTATCTTTCCCGGACCATGGAGGCAGCGGGCTGCTGCCGGGTAGATGAAAAAGCCTTCCGGCCGGAGTATCGGGCGGTCTATTTTTGTCAGGCCTGCCGGGAGAGGATCGAGGAGAAGACTCAGGGCTCCATGGAATGTGAGAACCTGTTTTCCTATCTTGATCGGGACCCGGGCTTTTCTCCTCCCGATTACAGCGGGCTTACGGTCAATGTGCAGGATTGCTGGAGAGACAGGGAGCACCCGGAAATCTTTCAGGCAGTGCGAAGCCTGCTTCAAAAAATGAAAATTACCGTAGTGGAGCTGGAGGAGTGCAAAGAGCGCTCCGTCTTCTGCGGAGATCTTCATTTTGAGCCGAAAACACAGAAAAACAAGGAGCTTCTTGCCCGGTATCCCGGAGTGCCGCTGTATCAGCTGCCCGAAGAGGCGGTTTCCGCTCTCATGCGGGAGCAGGTGGAGAAATATACCTGTCCTTTGACGGTGTGCTACTGCAACCGCTGCGTCAAGGGTGTGCTTGCGGGAGGCGGCCGCGCCGTGCATTTGTTGGAGCTTGCCATGGGCACTTTTTTGAAGGCAGAGGCTTAGCCGAAAGGCGTGAAAAAACACTTGACGAATGAAGGGGAGAATGTTATAATAACTACCGTTGTAAATATGCGGGTGTAGTTCAGTGGTAGAACCCCAGCCTTCCAAGCTGGTCGTGTGGGTTCGATTCCCATCACCCGCTCCAAAGCGAGAAAGCGGATCATGCTGTTCGCTGAAAAGAGGAGGTAAGGCGCCTTTTTGGCGCTTTATCATTCTTCCCCTGTGGGCCAAGGGATGCCCCTTTTTCACATGCGCCAATAGCTCAGCTGGATAGAGCAACTGCCTTCTAAGCAGTAGGCCAGGGGTTCGAGTCCCTTTTGGCGCGCCAATATGGTGGATGTAGCTTAGTTGGTTAAAGCGCCAGATTGTGGCTCTGGAGACCGTGGGTTCGAATCCCATCTTCCACCCCACACAAAACACGGAGTTTAATTGTTGCAATTAGGCTCCGTGTTCCCATATTGGGCTGTCGCCAAGCGGTAAGGCAACGGACTTTGACTCCGTCATCCCGTGGGTTCGAATCCCGCCAGCCCAGCCA
>CAZMFF010000023.1:0-41759 GCA_964565505.1 uncultured Acutalibacter sp.
ACCGAGTTGGCAAACGAGAACGTTGCTGGACGCATGCCACTGGCATGCAGCAACCGAGGCGGGGAAGATTGCCAGTGGCAATCGTTCTGACCCGCCCGAGCCGGCAGGCGAGAAAGCCGAGACGCTGTCACCGAAGGTGACTGAGGGAGAGATAACGAAAACCAATTTCTTTATCAAAAGTATTGTAAAAAACAAAACCCTTAGAGATCTCTCCCTTTTTTTATTAATAAAATTTCACGGTCCCGCTTTGCGGGATCGCGGCTTTTCAAGCCGGGAAGTGAAATTCGAGACATCTTGAGCTTTAGCTCAAGATGTTTTTCCCTCTTCTTTATTAACGAAATTTCACGGTCCCGCTTTGCGGGATCACGGCTTTTCAAGCCGGGAAATTGAGATTTTTCAAATCTCAATTCGAAATTCGAGACATCTTGAGCTGAAGACTGAGCAGCGCTCAGTCTTTTGCTCAAGATGTTTTTCCCTTCCAGTTTTTGACGATCTCCTCTGCGGAGCGGGACATTTCCACCGAGAAGTCTGAAATGTATTTCCGCTCATAAAAGGCCTTGGCCCGGTCGTTGTCATAAAAGCTTTGCAGCTCTTCCTCTGTGAGATCGCGGTACTCATTTTCAAACACGATCATCTCCTTCGGAAAGCGGGAAAGCTGCTTGCGCTCCTTCTGCTGCTGGGTGGGATAACCCAGTACCAGCATGGAGACGGGAGCCACATATTGGGGCAGATGTAAAATTTCCCGGTGGGTCTCCCACTGCTCCAGGATATCGCCGATATAGCAGGAGCCAAGCCCTAAGCTGTCGGCGGCGATACAGGCGGTGTGAGCGGCGATGACAGCATCGTTCGCGGCCAAAAGCAGATCTCCCATTCTGGGAGCGGGCACATTTTCGCAGCCGGCCTGCCGGAATTTCCGGTACCAGCGCCGGTAATCTGCCAAAAAGATCAGTACCACAGGGGCGGTGGCGATGAAGGGCTGATGGTCGCAGGTGACAGAGAGCTGGTCCTTTAACGCCTGATCCGTAATGTCCAGAATGGAGTAGAGCATGGAGTTCCCGGCGGTGGGCGCTCTCATGGCAGCCTTCAGAATGGTGTCCTTTACTTCTTTTGGAACTTCTTTTTCTTCAAAGACCCGCATGGATTTTCGCTCCATCAGGAGCCGGATGGTTTCATTCTGCATAAAAAGGGCCTTCCTTTCTTTTTTTATTTTCCTATGTCTATTGTACTATAAAAAGAGGAGCGGGGCAATGCAAGCCTTGCACTTTTAAAATCCTTGCAAACAGAAGAGAATCTGATATAATGAAGCTGAACTGAAAATTCAGGAGAAAATGAGGTAGGAGAGATGATAAAAGTTGCGGTGATCGGCTGCGGCACCATTGCCAACGCGGCCCATATTCCTTCCTATTTGAATAACCCGGAAGCAAAGATCCTGTATTTCTGCGATATTCTCCCTGAGCGGGCCGAGGCCGCCGTAGAAAAATACGGCTGCGGGAAAGCGGTGACAGATTATAAAGAGGTCCTTGCTGACCCGCAGGTGGAAGCGGTGTCCGTCTGCACACCCAACCATCTCCACCCCCGGATCGCCATAGACGCCCTGCGGGCGGGGAAGCATGTGCTGTGCGAAAAGCCGGCGGCCAGGACTTATTCAGAGGCCCTTGAGATGCAGCAGGCCCAGCATGAGACCGGGAAGACCCTGAATATCGGGGTCGTGAACCGCTTTAACGACGGCGTCAACCTGATCAAGAAGTATATCGACAGCGGAAAGCTGGGAGAAGTCCACCATGTCTATGTGAGTTTTCGGGCCCACCGATCTATTCCCGGCCTGGGCGGAGCCTTTACCACGAAGGAGATCGCGGGAGGCGGCGCCCTCATCGACTGGGGAGTGCATTATCTGGATATCGTCATGTACTGCTGCGGCGACCCTGCCGTAAAGACCGTCAGCGGCGAGACCTTCTGCAAGCTGGGGCGGGATATGAAGAGCTATGCCTATCAGGAGATGTGGGCGGGCCCGCCGGACTTAAACGGCGTCTATGATGTGGAGGACTCCGTCACCGGTTTGGTACGCACTTCAGGCCCTGTCATCACCTTAAACGGCGCCTGGGCCCAGAATATCGGGGAAGCGGAGCAGTATATTGATTTTATGGGAGACAAGGCCGGGATCCGCCTGCAATATGGGAAGAATTTCACCGTCTATACCCAGGAGCACGGCGCGCTTGTGGAATACCAGCCGGTCTTTCAGACAAGAGACCACTTCCAAAACGAGATCGACGCTTTCCTGCGCTGTGTACGCACCGGGGAGAAGCTGCCCTCTCATATCGACACGGTGATCGTCACGGCGAAAATGATGCAGGCCATTTACGATTCTTCCCAGCAGCATCGGGAGATCGAGCTTCATTAAAGCATGAAATTCTTTTAAGGAGGAAGTAGAATGTATCCTTTTTCCATCGGCGTAATGCTGGACTCTTTCCGTGTGGATTTCCCCACTGCGTTAAATAAGGCGCAGGCCCTGGGGGCGAAGGGGATCCAGGTGTATTGCACTCGGGGAGAGATGGCCCCGGAAAACATGACGGCGGAGAAGCGCCGGGAGTTTTTAAAGGCGGTGAAGGACCACGGGCTTCAGATCTCCGCTCTGTGCGGCGACCTGGGCCGGGGCTTCGGAAACGCGGAAGAAAACCCGGAGCTGATCGAACGCTCCAAGCGGATTCTGGACTTGGCGGCAGATCTGGAAACCAATGTGGTCACCACTCACATCGGCGTGGTGCCCAAGGATCAAAGCCATCCCCGCTATGGGGTGATGCAGGAGGCCTGCGGGAAGCTTGCCGCCTACGCGGACAGCCTTCGCGCCCATTTTGCTATTGAAACGGGGCCGGAGGAGGCCCAGGTGCTCAAGGGCTTTCTGGATGGACTTCACTCCACAGGCGTGGCGGTGAATCTGGATCCGGCCAATTTCGTGATGGTCACCGGCGATGACCCGGTAGAGGCGGTATACACCCTGAAGGATTATATTGTGCACACCCATGCCAAGGACGGCAGAAAGCTGCGAGATGTAAAGCCTGAGGTGCTTTACGGGCTGGAGGAATCGGAAATGCTTTCCGACCCCTCCTTTATCGAGCTGCCCTTAGGAGAAGGAGATGTGGACTTCCCCCGGTATTTAAAGGCGCTCAACGATATCGGCTACCTGGGCTTCCTCACCATCGAGCGGGAAGTGGGGGACGACCCGGAAAAGGATATCGGAGCCGCCGTGCAGTTTTTAAAGGAAAAGATCGGCTCAACCGCGCTGCTGTGAAAGGTTTTTACAGCAGCCTCTGAAAAATCACCTGCGGGCCACGCTCTGTGGCCCGCATTTTCCGCTTTATTGGGCATAAAACCGCGCTTTCGATCGGGCGGCGGCGCGGCTTTTCCGGCCGCTCTTTTGCGTTTGCCGGAAGGGAAAGCGGGAAGTGAGGCTGTACAGAAAAGGAAAAATGTTGTATAGTATTGTACAGTAAAAAGAAAGCGATGGCTTCGTCGCTTTTTTTGCCCCTTTTGAAAGCGGAAAGAAGGGGAGGGACAAGCTGACAGAAAGGAAATCAAAAGTCCATGAAGGCTTTTCTGAAGGTATTAAGGATCATTGGGATGCTGCTTTGCCTTATAGGCGCGCTCTGGTTTTTGCTGCCTCTTTCCCGCAGGGGCTTCGGCATTGGCATGTTTTTCGGTGTCGGGGTATGCCTGATGGGATTTTTGCTGCTGCTCTACTACAGGCGGGCGGTGGAAAAAGGCCCCAAATGCAAAGTGCTTATCCGGGTGCTTTCCGTCTGTTACGGGCTTGGGATCGGCTGGTGTGTCTACCTTACCGTACTGCTGTGTACCGCTGCTTCTCAGGCCGTTCCGGCAAACGCCGATGTGCTGGTGCTGGGCAGTCAGGTCTACAGCATTGAGCATCTGGGCGTGAGCCTGAAAAACCGGGTAGAGGCGGCAGGGGAATATCTGCTTGCCCATCCTGAGGCCAAATGCATCGTCACCGGGGGACAGGGGGACAACGAGCCCTGCACGGAGGCCGAGGCCCAGCGCCACGCCCTGATTCGTATGGGGGTAGAAAAGGAACGCATTTTTTTGGAGGACAAGTCGAAAAATACCAGGGAGAACATGAACTTCGCCAGAGAGGTGGCAAGGGAAAACGGCGTGGGGGAAACGGTGGCCGTGGTTACCCAGAGCTTTCATATGTACCGGGCTTTGAAGCTGGCGGAAAACGCCGGATTCACCCCTTACGCCCTGGTGGCCGAAACAGACCCGCTGCTGTTCCCTCTTTACTATGGCAGAGAGCTTTTATCGCTGACCAAGTGGCAGGCAGAGCGATTGATTTTAGAACGGTAGGGGGGAAGCGGCTTTGAATACGCTGATCAGAGGAGCGAGAATTCTGGATCCGTCAAAGGGAAATGAGCTTGTGGGCGACCTTTTTCTTTCCGAGGGAAAGATCGCCGCTTTGGGAGAGGACCTTTCCCAGCTGCTTTCTCAGGCGGATGAAGTGATAGACGCCCGGGGTCTTACGGCGATTCCGGGGCTTGTGGATATGCATGTACACCTTCGGGACCCGGGGCAGACCCATAAAGAGGATGTGCTTTCCGGGTGCCGGGCGGCGGCGGCGGGCGGGGTGACGAGCCTTCTCTGTATGCCCAACACCAGGCCCGCCCTGGATTCTCCGGAGATCGTGAGAGATCTTTTGAAACGGGCGAAAGGGGCAAGTGCTCATGTGTACTCCGCCGCCTGTGTCACCCGGAACCTGGAGGGGAAGGAGATCGCGGACCTTCCGGCGCTGAAAGCGGCGGGAGCCATTGCCCTCAGCGACGACGGCAGGCCTGTGGTGGACACCGGGTGCCTGTTAAAGGCGTTGAAGGAGGCCGAGAAGCTGGGAATGACCCTCACCGCCCACTGTGAGGATCTGTATCTGGCGGCCGGCGGCCTGATGAACGAAGGAGCGGTTTCCCGGCAGCTTGGCGTGAAGGGAATCCCAGCGGCGGCGGAGGACTGCGGGACGGCCAGAGAGATCGCGGCGGCGGCTTCCATCGGCGCGCCCATCCATATCTGTCATGTGAGCACCAGGGGTTCTGTGGAGCTTATTCGAGACGCGAAGCGCAGGGGCGTGAAGGTGACGGCGGAGACCTGCCCCCACTACCTGCTGCTCACCGAGGAGGCGCTGAAGAAGCGGGACGCCGACTACCGGATGAATCCGCCTTTGAGAACCGAGGCGGACCGGCTCGCGCTGATCGAGGGCTTGAAGGACGGCACGATAGACGCCATCGCCACCGATCACGCTCCCCACGCGCCGGAGGAAAAGGCGGATTTCCTTACAGCCCCCAACGGCTCCATCGGCATGGAGACCTCTCTTGCAGCGGCCTGCACGGCCCTTTTAGGAGAGCTGAGCCTTTTGGAGATCGTCAGAAAGATGAGCTTCGTCCCCGCCCGGATCCTGGGGATCCCCGCGGGCACTCTGGAAGAGGGCGCTTTGGCAGATGTGGCGCTGTTTGATCCGCAGGAGCTCTGGACGGTGGATGAAAACGCCCTGCACGGAAAAAGCAAAAACACCCCCTTTAAGGGGATGACCCTCAAGGGAAAAGTAAAAATGACCTTCTGCGGGGGAGAAAAGGTCTATGACCAGATGAAAAGGGAGGAATGAATATGTCGTTTGACAGGCTGATGGAAAAGATCGTGGAGGTGCAGAATCCCACGGTGGCCGGATTAGACCCGAAGCTTGACTATATTCCGGAGTTTATCCGCCGGGAGAGCTTCCAAAAGCATGGAGAGACCCTGGAGGGGGCGGCAGATGCTCTGCTTGCCTTCAACAAGGGCCTGATCGACGCCTTGTGCGGCGTTGTGCCGGCAGTGAAGCCCCAGGCCGCCTATTATGAGATGTACGGCTGGCAGGGGGTAAGGGCTCTCACAGAGACCATCGCCTACGCGAAGGAAAAGGGCCTGTTCGTGATCACAGACGGCAAGCGCAACGATATCGGCGCTACCATGCAGGCCTATTCCACCGCGCATCTGGGAGTGACCCAGGTGGAAAAGGCGTGCTTTGAGGCTTTTGGAGCGGACGCCCTCACGGTAAACGGTTATCTGGGAACTGACGGTATCGAGCCGCTTTTAAAGGTGTGCAAAGAGCGGGACAGAGGCATCTTTGTGCTGGTGAAAACCTCCAACCCCTCTTCCGGAGAATTGCAGGACAAAAAGCTTGAAACGGGAGAGACCGTCTATCGCCTGATGGGAGAAAGGTGTGAAAGCTGGGGAAAAGAGCTGCCGGGAAAATACGGCTATTCCGGCGTGGGAGCCGTGGTGGGAGCCACTTATCCCGCCCAGCTGGGAGAGCTGAGAGAGGCGCTGCCCCACACCTTCTTTCTGGTGCCGGGCTACGGCGCTCAGGGCGGAGCGGCGGACAGCGTGGCTCCCGCCTTCGACCAAAACGGGTTAGGCGCTGTCGTCAATTCCTCCCGGGCGATCATGTGCGCGTGGCAGAAGGAAAGCTGTAAGCCGGAGGCCTATGCCGAAGCCGCCCGCCGGGAAGCGATCCGCATGAGAGACGAGATCGTGAAGAAGATCGGAGCGCTCCGGCTTCCCTGAGGAAAGGAAGAAACTCATATGAGTGAAATCGTTTTGAAAATGCCCTGCGCCCAATACGCAGAGCAGATCATGGCCTATCGTCGCGAGTTTTTGGAAAGCGGCAGTGAATTTGACGGCTGCTCCGGCCTTCAAAAATTTGAAAGCGCCGAAGCGTGGCTTGCTGCCATCCGGCAAAAAAGCGATCCAGCAGCCTGTCCCAAAGAGTATGCAGTCAGCACGCAGTATCTTGCCGTGAGGGAAAGAGACGACAGGCTCATTGGAATGATCGATCTGCGCCATCATATCGACCATCCGGCTTTATCCATGTTCGGCGGTCATATCGGCTACAGCGTCAGGCCCGATGAGCGCCGGAAGGGGTACGCCAAGGAAATGCTCCGGCAATGTCTTGACCGGGCCAGGGAGCGGGGGCTTTATTGGGTGATGGTGTCCTGCGGCAAGGGGAACACGGGCAGTGAAAAAACCATTCTGGCAAACGGCGGCGTGTTCCAGCGGGAGGTTTTTGTGCCGGAGGAAAATGAGACGGTCAAGGTTTTCTGGATCGAGTTAAAGTGAAAAGGGGAAAAGCCCATGAAGTATGATTCCAAAACTGGCAGGCTGTTAAAAGCGCAAAGGCTTACCGCCGATGTGTATGATTTTATATTGGACTGTCCGGAGCTCGCGGCGAAGGCCCTGCCGGGGCAGTTTGCCCAGATCCGTCTTCCGGGGCACACCCTGCGCCGCCCTATCTCCATCTGCGGGATCGACCGGGAAAAGGGGACCCTGCGCTTCGTGTTCCAGATCCGGGGCCGGGGCACGGCGGAATTAGCGGAATTTCGGCAGGGGCAGGAGCTGGAGATTTTAGCTCCCCTTGGAAACGGCTTCCCGGTAGACCCCGATAAGCGTACCCTGCTGATAGGCGGCGGCATCGGCGTTCCGCCCCTTTTAGGCTGTGCCGCGAAACTAAAAGAAAACGCCGTGGCTGTTTTGGGCTTCCGCTCAAAAAACGCCGTGATATTAGAACAGGATTTCAAGGCGGCGGGGGCAAAGACTCTCGTCGCCACCGATGACGGCAGCTACGGCTTTCACGGTTTGGTAACGGAGCTGGCGGAAAGAGAAGAATTTCAAATGGTGTTTGCCTGCGGCCCTTCTCCCATGCTCAAGGCGGCGGCAAAGCTCGCAGAAAGCAGAAATGTGCCCTGCTTTCTCTCTTTAGAAGAGCGCATGGCCTGCGGCATTGGCGCCTGTTTGGGTTGTGCAGTCCGTCTGCGCTACGCGCAGACGGACCCCAAGTTCCTCTCCGAGGAACTTGAAGAGAAACAAGAAGCGCAAACGGACCCCAAGTTCCCCTTCGGAGAACTTGACACGAAAAAAGGAGCGCGGACAACCCCCAAATTGCCCGATGGGCAAAAATTGTCCAATGGACAATTTGTCACAAAGGAAACCTTGCCGCCGGATGGCTGGTACTATGGTCATGTCTGTAAGGACGGCCCTGTCTTTGACAGCCGCCGGGTAGTTCTGTAAAGCAAAGAAATGAGAAAAGCGGGTGGACCTGTATGGCAGATTTACGAGTAGAAGTGGCCGGAGTGGAGTTTCAAAATCCCCTCATCGCCGCCTCCGGCACCTTTGGCTTTGGCCGGGAATACAGCGAGTTTTACCCCCTCACTGTGCTGGGCGGGATCTCCTGTAAGGGAATTACCATCAAGGAGCGCCCCGGCAACCCGCCGCCCAGGGTGACGGAAACGCCGGGCGGTATGCTCAACGCCGTGGGCCTGCAAAACCCAGGCGTGGATCATTTTATTGAGCATGATCTGCCCTGGCTCTCCAAGCAGGGGACGAAGATCATCGCCAATGTGGCGGGAAATGCCCCGGAGGATTACTGCCAGACCGTGGAAAAGCTCAATGACGCCCCGGTGGATATGATCGAGCTCAACATCTCCTGCCCCAATGTGAAGCAGGGGGGCGTACAGTTCGGCACCACCTGCGAAGGGGTGTACGGCATTACGCTTGAGGTGCGAAAGCACTGCAAAAAGCCCTTGATGGTAAAGCTTTCACCCAATGTGACAGATATTTCCGAAATGGCCGTGGCAGCGGAAAGCGCCGGCGCGGACGCGGTTTCTCTTATCAATACCCTGACGGGGATGCGCATCGATATTCATACCCGCCGCCCTATTCTCCACAACAACACCGGCGGCATGTCCGGCCCTGCCTTGCTGCCCATTGCCCTGCGCATGGTGTGGCAGACCTATCAGAAGGTGAAGATCCCCATTGTGGGTCTGGGCGGCATTTCCACAGCGGAGGACGCGGTGGAGATGCTTCTGGCGGGGGCCGCCGCCTTGCAGATCGGGACCGTGCTGTTCACGGACCCTTACGCTCCTGTGAAGATCGCACAGGGTCTTGCCCAATACATGGACCAAAAGGGAGTCAGATCCTTGTCCGAGTTGACAGGAGGGGTGAAGCCTTGGTGACCACCTTGTATCTCATTCGCCACTGCCAGTCTATGGGGAATATCCAGCACCGCTTTCAGGGCCGCTTTGACGCGCCGGTAAGCCCGGACGGGGAAAAGCAGTTGGAGCTTTTATCCCTTCGGTTCCGCAATGAGAAGATCGACGCGGTGTATTCCAGCCCCCTTCTTCGGGCGGTGAGAACGGCCCAGGCCGTGGCCCGGTTTTCAGGGCTCCCGATCCGGATAGAAGAGGGCTTTATCGAGATCGATGTGGGAGAAATGGAGAACCTGGAGCTTTCCGAGATCGGGAAGCGGTTCCCGGAAACGGCCAGAAACTGGGATCAAAGCCCGGATCTCTGCTGCTTTCCGGGAGGAGAAACCATGCAGGAAGTGTACCGACGGGTCAATGACACACTGGACCGGGTCATTGAAAAGAACAGAGGAAAACAGGTGGTGGTGGTCACTCACGGCGGCGTGCTGCGCAACTTGTACGCGAGAGTGGCTTTCGGGTGCCTTGAGGGGATCCGGAAAAGCGAGGTGTTCGGAAACACCGGTGTCAGCGTTTTAAAGGCGGCTGAGGGGAAGGGGCTTTTCTTTGAAAAAATCAACGATCTAAGCCACCTGCCAAGTTCTCTTCAAAGGCCGCCCACGAAGTATTCCTTTGAGCAGGTCGGGAACGAGCCGGTATAAAGGGAGAGGAGACACGCCTATGGTGATCATGGGGATAGACCTGGGAAAAGCCCGCACGGGCCTTGCCGTCTGCGACAAAGGGGAGATATTAGCCTCTCCTTTCAAAGTGATCGAAGAGCGGGAGGAAGAGCGGCTGATCGAAAAGCTCATGGAGGCCGCGAAAGAGAGCAAGGCGGAGCGGTTGGTGGTGGGGCTTCCCAGGAACATGGACGGCAGCGAGGGGGAAAGCGCCCAAAACGCCAGAAGGCTGGGAGCCATTTTACAGGAGCGCTGCCGCCTCCCGGTGGAGTTTCAGGACGAGCGGGGCACCACGGTGTCAGCTCACGGCTTTTTAAACGAGACCAACACCAGAGGAAAAAAGCGCAAGGCGGTGGTGGACGCCGTGGCGGCTGTCATCATCCTTCAGGCCTACCTGGACCGGAGAAAAAGCGGTGGGGGAAAAGCTGAGGGAGATCTGTTTTAAGAGAGACAAATCAGACAAAAATAGAAAAAGACAGAAAGGAGCGGTCAAAAAATGGGAGAGTATGTGATATTCACAGATTCGACGACAGACCTTTCCCCGGAGCTGATCCGTGAGCTTCAGGCAGAGGTGATCCCGCTGTGCTATATGATGGGAGGAAATACCTATCACAATATCCCCGGCGGGGGCGAGATGAGCGTAGAGGCCTTTTACGAGAGGCTTCGAAACGGGGAGATGTCCACCACGGCCCAGATCAATTCCGAGGAGTTTATCCAGTATTTTTCCCCTTCTCTGGAATCGGGAAAGGATATCCTGTACCTTGCCTTTTCCTCCGGGCTTTCCGGCACCTGCCACAGCGCTGTTCTCGCCAAAGAGGAGCTGGAGAAAAAGTATCCCGGACGCAGGGTGGAGGTGTTCGATACCCTTTGCGCCTCCATGGGAGAGGGGCTTCTGGTCTATCACGCTGCGCGGCTGAAACAGGCGGGAAAGGATATGGACGAGGTGCTTTCCTGGCTCAAAGAAAATGTACTGAAGCTGTGCCATTGGTTTACGGTGGATGATCTGAATCATCTGAAGCGGGGCGGAAGGGTCTCTGCAGCCACGGCGCTGGTGGGAACCATGCTGGGGATCAAGCCGGTGCTCCATGTGGACGATGAAGGACACCTGATCTCTGTTTCCAAGGTGCGGGGCAGGAAGCAGTCTCTGGATGCGCTGGTAAAGCGGATGGAGGAGACCGCCATCGACCCGAAGGGGCAGACGGTGTTCATCAGCCACGGCGACTGCCTGGAGGACGCCCGCTATGTCGAGCGGCTGGTTCGGGAGAAAATGGGAGTGGAAACGATCTGTATCAATCAGATCGGCCCGGTGATCGGCGCACATTCCGGCCCCGGCACGGTGGCGCTTTTCTTCTTGGGGGAGAAGCGATGACAAAAAGGCCGCAGAGGAATTTTTCATATCTTTGCGGTGCAGACCTGCAAAGAGAACGACCTGCGGCTTTTGAACAAAAGAAGATTTTTTTCTTGACAGGGTAAAGAGAAGGGCGTACTCTAAAGAATAGTGTGAAACAACAGGAGGTGAGCAGGATGTCTATCCCCCGAAGTAGCGGCGGCATAAAACCCGGAGGGCGAAGCATGGCCGAGGTCCGTGTGTGGATGTCCCGCGCGCCTTCAAAGCTTTTAAAGCCCTGAAGAGCGCGGCGGCACGCCGGGATTTTCGGCCGTGTTGACGCTGGTTTTGTGCTGTATTTCTCCATTTCTTTCTGAGAATAAAGCGATGGGAGGTACGCGCGGTGAGTGAAAGGCTTTTAGAGCTTTTAGAAGGAAAAAAATATCTGGAGGCAGGGCGGATCCTGAAGGATCTGATGCCTGCCGACGCGGCGGCTCTTCTTTCGGAGATGCCGGAAGGAAAGATGCCTCTGGTGTTCCGGCTTCTGCCCAAGGAGCTGGCGGCCGACGCCTTTGCCTATATGGATCCGGATGTCCAGGAGCTTCTGGTAAGGGCTTTCAGCGACAAAGAGCTGGACGAGGTGATGAACGGGCTGTTCCTGGACGACACGGTGGATATGCTGGAGGAAATGCCCGCCAATGTGGTCAAGCGGGTTTTGAGCCATGTGGACGCCGACACCAGAAAGATGATCAATCAGATCTTAAACTACCCCAAGGACAGTGCCGGAAGCATCATGACCATGGAGTATGTGGATCTGAAAAGGACGATGACGGTGGCGGAAGCCTTTGAGCGTATCCGCAGGACCGGTATTGAAAAGGAGACGGTCTATACCTGCTATGTCACAGACAGCCGCAGGAAGCTGGAGGGCATCGTCACGGTAAAGGACCTGCTGCTTTCTCCTAAGGATGAAGTGATCCGGAATATTATGGAGACCAATGTGAAGTTCGTCTCCACTCACACAGACCAGGAGGAAGCGGCAAGACAGCTGAGTAAATACGACTTTCTGGCCATCCCCGTGGTGGACGCGGAGGAACGCCTGGTGGGGATCGTCACGGTAGACGACGCCATCGACGTCATTCAGGAGGAGACCACAGAGGATATTGAAAAGATGGCGGCCATCACCCCCAGCGACCGGCCTTATATGAAGACCGGCGTTCTTTCCACCTGGAAAAAGCGGGTGCCCTGGCTTTTGCTTTTGATGATCAGCGCCACCTTTACCAGCGCCATCATCTCCAGCTTTGAAGGGGCTCTTGCCGCCAGCGTGGTGCTGACCGGCTTTATTCCCATGCTGATGGATACCGGCGGGAACTCCGGAAGCCAGTCCTCCATCACGGTGATTCGCGGCCTCTCCTTGGGAGAGATCCGCTATCGGGATGTTCCGAAGCTGGTAGGGAAGGAGATCACGGTAGCCCTGCTTTGCGGCGGCACGCTGGCTTTGGCCAACTTCGGCAAGCTGATGCTCTTTGACCGGGTGACCCTGCCGGTGGCGGCAGTGGTGTGCGTCACGCTGCTGTGCGTGGTGCTGGTGTCCAATCTGGTGGGAAGTACTCTGCCCATTCTGGCAAAGCGGCTGGGCTTTGACCCGGCTGTGATGGCCAGCCCTTTTATCACCACCATTGTAGACGCGGTAGCGCTGTTGATCTATTTCAATATCGCAAAGCTTGTTCTGGGAATTTAGTTGTTGGATTTTGATATCAGCTGTTAGAGAAGGGACGCTTAAGGCCACCTCTCCTAGTGGCTGACAATTAAAAAAGCCGAGCCCCTTTGGGCTCGGCTTTTTGCATCGATGGGAGAAACTTACTCGAAGTCCACCGCTGCGCCGATCTCGTCAGACTTCAAAGCGGCCTCCATCAGGCGGAGGATGCGAAGGGCCTCCTCGTTCTTGATGACGGGCTCAGCCTTGCCGAGAACTACGTCGCACAGGTTAGAGTAAAGCTCGTTGCGGTCATAAGTAAAGTCAGGCAGGGGAAGGTCGTCCACCGAATCGGCCGTTCTGGGAGCCATGGTCTTGGAAAGGCCCTCGCCCATCAGAATGGGGGTGGCGTCCTTGTCTTCCCAGGTGCGCACCTTGACCATATGGCCCCGGTCCTCAAAGTCCTGGATCACGGCGGTGCCCTCGGTGCCGGTCATATACCACAAAGGCAGATTGATGAAGTTGCAGGTGCCCACTTCCACGATAGCGGTCTTGCCGCTCTCAAAGGTCATGTGCATGGTAAAGCCGTCATCGACCTCATCGTTGGTGACATGGGTGGTCTTGCAGTAGACCTTCTTGATCTTCTCGGGGATCATCAAAACGATACGGTCCAGCAGATGAACGCCCCAGTCAAACATCATTCCGCCGCCCTTTTCCTTGATGCCGCGCCAGTCGCCGGGGATCCCGCGGGAGCCGTGATAGCGGGATGCCACATGGAACACGTCGCCGATGAGCTTCTCGTCATAAATTTTCTTCATGGTGAGATAATCCTTATCCCAGCGGCGGTTCTGCCGGGGATAGAAGACCTTCCCGGTCTCCTTGGCAACGGCCATCACATCTTCCAGATCCTTGCTGGTCATCATGACGGGCTTTTCGCAGAGCACGTTCTTTCCGGCTCTCATGGCGCGGATGGAAAGCTCCTTGTGGTCGTCGTTGGGGGTGGCTACCAGCACCACGTCAACTTCGTCGTCCGCAAGGATCTCTTCAAAGCTGTTGTAAGTGTGAAAGCCCAGCCTTCTGGCCCATTCCTGACGCTCCTCTTTGATGTCGAAGGTGCCCGCCAGGACCATCTTTTTCGTCAGATCGGTATCGCCGGGCTCCAGCTCTCTGCCCTTGGAGCCGTCCGTCATCCAAAGCGCCTGTCCGCTGCCGGTGGAGATGGCCACCGCGTGGCCGCCGCCCATGCCGCCGCAGCCTACAATGGCGACTGCAACTTTTCCGTTTTTCATGTCAAAAACCTCCCGAATTTCATATAGTTGGAAATTTCTGAAGCGCTTTCCCAAAAGCGCCCCTTTCTCGCCCATCATATTCTCTTTTCGTGCCGCTGTCAAGGCATTTTCTCAAAAAATTCAAAGGGGGGGAAAGGAGTTTTTCCGGAGGAAAAAGAACGGAAAAAGGGACGGAGAGATCCTCCGTCCCAAAATGTCAAAAAATACCCGGCCGTCCGTAATGTGCATCTCAATAACCTGCTACGAAAGACGCAGGTGGGTGCCCGCCCTTCTGCTTCGCGCTCCCTTCCTCCGGCGCCGGCAAAGCCGGGCCGGGAGGTCTGCAGTCCACAGCCGGAGAAGAGCTCCCGATGATTTGAGTGTAGGGTTATATGTGCACAGTCCGCGGTACGGCCAGGCGAAAGTCTGAAAAGCTCGTGCACTGAGATCAGTATGCCCAGATCTTTAGGGATCCATGCCGGAAGCTGCGCTTTTACTCTTCGTCTTCCTCGTAATAGGCCTCGTTGAACCTGGTTTCAAAGATGTCGGCAAGCTTATCTAACAGCGCGTCGTCGTCCACTTCCTGCAGCTGCTCTTCGCCGTCTTCCTCCACCACTTCAAAAATATAATAGGTCTCCGCGTCGGAAGCGATCTCCTCAGCGTCCTGCTGGGTGGGGACCAGAGCCATATAATGGCCGTCGTCATTTTCCAGCTCATCTATGATCTCAAACTCATGCTCCTTGCCCTCGTCGTCGATGAGAGTCAGAAGGTCAGCCTCATATTCATTGTCCATAACGGTGCTCCTTTCCGGAAGGCTCAAGCATTTTCCTGAAAACCTTCTCTTTGTATTCTGTATTGTACCCAAAAGCCAAGGGGAAGTCAAGAGGAAAGCTCCCGCAGCCAGAAAGGGGATCGTACCGTAAAAAACGGAGCCTTTCCCCGGCAGCTTTCTCCTGATTTTCCGGGGAGCGATCAGGCTTTCTCTTGATATCTTGTTCACAATATAAAATTTTCAGAAAAAAGTTCAAAAAAACTATTGACAAAACGATAGTACTCCTTTATAATGAAGCCAGAACAGAAAAAGTTGGTTTTGAAAGCCCGGCAAGAGCCGGAGGAAGAGAACGCGAAAGACTGATTTTTTGGAAAGGCGGTGGGTCCGGTGTACCAGGAAGTGATGCAGCAGGCCGCTGCGGAGGAATTGACTTTCTGAAAAGGAAAAGCCGACGAAGTCTTTTTTCGAGAAGGGATGTGTTGCCGGTGCACAGGGAAAGTTCTAGATCCTCAATGACTACGGCATGGCGCGTTTCAACCCGTAAATTATAAAGCTTAGAAAAGCAGAGCCGCTTTGGATAAGCGGGCGAAACGGCGGAGAGTGAAGGCGCTAAAAGCCGGGAAAAGGAAGATAGGCCAATGGACTGAGATTTCTTTTTCGAGTTGTAAGACATTTGAAAAATTCTTTCGGCAGAGCTTGCCGGAGGTGTTCCAGAGAGGATCCAGCCAATGAACTGATGAAGAGACCGTTATCACTGTGACGAACTATTCAGCTTGAAAGACATTCAGGAAAGAGAGAGTTTCTTTCGGAAGGTTAGGATACCGAAAGCTTTTCAGAAGAGGATTCAGCCGATGTACAGTGAAAGATCATTTAACAGAGTTCAGAAAAGATGATCCCGAGGGGGTAATTCCACCCGATACTTTATGAGGACTCAGCCAATGAACTGTTAAAGTGTGATCGTAAATAAATCGTTTAACCTATCAGAGGGGCTGCCGCAAGTCGCGGCGGCCCCTTTTGCGCCCTGTATTCTCAACCGGATTTTGGCCCCGCTTTTCTCGGCTTGGGGCAGTTGATTTTATTTTTTCTTGAAATCAGACGGTTTATGGGGTATACTTTAACCGATACCCTGTAGAAATATTCTGCTGGGGAATGTCGAAAAGGACAGGAAAGAAAGTTTTGAAAAGAAAAGCAAAAGCGTTTTTAGTAAAATACCGGGAGCTCATCTTATATATGCTTTTCGGTGGGCTGACCACCCTGGTAAACTGGGGCGGCTACTGGATTTTGAAGGACTTTTTCGGGACGCCCTATCTGGCGGCTTCTGCGGCGGCTTATCTATTGTCCGTTCTCTTCGCCTATGTGACCAATCGCATCTGGGTTTTTGAAAGTAAGGTCCACGGGTTTCGCGGGGTCGCCCTGGAGATGCTGCGCTTTTTCGGCTGCCGGGGAGCTTCTTTGCTGCTGGACCTGGGCGCAATGTGGGTGGGCGTAGGTCTTTTGAAGCTCAACGACAAGCTGATGAAGCTGCTTTCCAATATTCTGGTGATCGCCGCAAACTATATTTTCAGCAAGCTTTTTATTTTCCGGAAACCGGCGCCGCCCACAAAGGAGTAGGAGTTTCCGGGCCTTGAAGGAAAGCCCTTTGAAAGCGAAGATCGTGTAAACGGCATGTCTTTCGAACTGGAGGATGGAATATGGCTCGCAGAAGGAAAGAGGAAGAACTGGAGTTTGAAGATGTTTCCAGCTATTCCTCTGTGCATGACTATAAAAAAGGCAGGAAAAAGAGACGGGTCAAAACCGTGCTCAAGAGTATCGCTGCCTTTTTTTGCGTTTTGCTGATCCTTTTCGGCAGCGCTTTGATCTATGTCTCCACCAACCTGATCTCAGGACTAAGCACCAATGCCATCACAAAGGACCCGGCGGAGCTGGGAATTTCCACTCAGACGGTGGTCACGGACAACAGCATCAAAAATATCGCGCTGTTCGGCCTTGACACCAGAGACAATACCTTTCGGGGACAGTCGGATATCATAATGATCCTGACGGTGGACAACCGCCACAAAAAGCTGAAGCTCACCTCGGTCCTGCGGGATACCAGGGTCCCTGTGGAAGGATATACCTATGGGGGCGAGTATCTCAACTGGGATACAAAGATCAACGCGGCCTACTCCTATGGAGGGCCGGAGCTGGCCATTCGCACGCTCAACCAGAATTTCGGCCTGGATATTGAGGATTATGTGACGGTCAATTTCACCAATACAGCGAAAATCGTGGATGCTTTCGGCGGGGTGGAGATCACTTTGACCTACGACGAGGCGGTGCAGGTCAATGAGAATCTCTGGAGCCTGGCCGCGGAGGTAGAGAAATACCGGGGCTGGGACGAGGAGGAAGGCGCCGCGGGAGAGGTGGAGTATTCCACCATCACCAAGGACGACTTCCTCACAGACGGCGGGGGCACCTATATGCTCAACGGCAACCAGGCCGTGGCCTACGGACGCAACCGTGACGACAGCGACGACGAGCGGGCCAGAAGGCAGCAGCGGGTGTTTAAGGCCTTGGTCACCAAGCTGAAAAACATCAGCTTCAGCGAGTATCCCAACCTGATCCGGGAAATGGCGCCCCTGTGCGAGACAAGCCTGGAGCTGGACGATATTCTCGCCCTGGCGCCCATTCTCACCGGAGGCTTTACGGTGGAGTCGATCAATATTCCGGATTATGACTATGAGAATCCCTGGGGCGGCATTGCGGAGGACGAGGTCTGGTATTATATTTATGACGCCACTGAGGCTGCCAAGCGGATCAGCAGCTTTATCTGGGAGGATGCTTCCCCTTATTGGGGGGATTATGGGAACACTGCAAAGCCGGTGGAGAACACTTCGTCTCACTAGTCTTTTCTGCGCGCAGCTTTACCGGCTTTAAAAAAGGGTTTATTTGGGAAAGAATGAGGAGGCCGTCCGGATTGTTTTCCGGCGAGAGCAGGCGCTTTCTTTGTGTGCTGCCTGTGTTGGAGGACAGAAGAGAAGCCGTACTTTGGTATGGAAATTCGGAGGTTTGATATGGCTAAGAGGAATACGCGCAGCTCCAGCGGGGAGCGCCCCAGGCGAGAGCCGCTTCATGACAACTACTATTATGAAGAGCCTGCAAGAGGGGCTCCCGCCTCCAGGGGCGCTGCGCGAAGACAGCCTCAAGGGCGGGAGGCGTTTGAGGATATTTCCAGCTTCTCCTCCCGCGCGGCGAAAAGAAAGTACGGCCGCGAGGAGGAAAAGAGGCATAAAAAGAAGTCGAAGAAGCCGGCCGTGATCGCTTTGCTGCTGGTGCTGCTGCTTATGGGGGCAGGAGTCTTTTATGTGTACGGCTATCTGTTAAGGGGCCTTACCTTCCGGCAGATCGATAAGGACCTTTTGGGGATCCAGAAAAGCGAAGCGGGCGGAGTAAAAAACATTGCCCTGTTCGGACTGGACGCCAGAGAGGACGAAAACGAGGGCCGCTCTGACGCCCTCATTGTCCTGTCTGTAGACAGCAAGCGAAATAAGCTAAAAATGACCTCTATTTTGAGGGATTCCGAGGTAGAGATCGAGGGCTATGGCAGCGACAAGATCACCCACGCCTATGCCTATGGGGGCCCCGAGCTTGCCATCCACACTCTCAACCAGAACTTCCATCTGGATATCGAGGATTATGTAACGGTGAATTTTATCCAGATGGCAAAGATCGTGGACGCCTTCGGGGGCACCAGGGTCAGTATTTCCTACGAGGAGATGTGTGAGATCAACAATAACCTGAGCATGCAGCAGTCAGAGTCCAATGACGCTCAGATCCTGGAATCAGACTATCTCTATGAGGACGGAGACGTGCTCTTAAACGGCAACCAGGCTGTGGCCTATGCCCGGATCCGCCATCTGGAGGGGGGCGACGATATGCGCGCCGGCCGCCAGCAGGAGGTGCTTAAAGGCCTGATCCAGCAGCTCAAGGGGAAAAGCAAGCTGGAATATCCGGGGCTGATCCATGAGATCATGCCTTTATGTGAAACCTCTTTGGACTTTTCGGATATCATGGGAATGACGCCCTTTATGCTTCAGGACTTTTCCACCGAGACCCTCTCTGTTCCGGGGGAAGAGGAGGATGCCTATGGAGACTATAACGAAGAAGGGCGCTGGGTGTACCTTTACGATATCGAGGCCGCGTCGGAACATATCAGCCGTTTTATCTATGAGGAGGATTCTCCTTACTATATAGCCTCCTAAAAGGCAAAGGGCTTTTGGAGGCGGAAAAGGATGTGCAGCATTTTGTCAGAACCGGTTTTAGTGATCATGGCAGCAGGCATGGGAAGCCGCTACGGCGGCCTCAAGCAGATCGACCCCGTTGGGGCTTACGGCGAGAAGATCATTGACTACTCCCTTTATGACGCCCGCCTGGCAGGCTTTAAAAAGGCGGTTTTCATCATCAAGGAGGAGCTTTTGCCGGACTTTGAAGAGCATGTTTTTTCCCGGGTGCGGGAATATATGGAGATCGGGTATGTCTTTCAGAAGCTTTCCGATGTGCCTGAGGGATCCCGTGTCCCTGAGGGGAGAGAGAAGCCCTGGGGCACAGGGCACGCGGCGCTGTGTGCCGCCAGGGTCATCGACGGCCCTTACGCGGTGATCAATGCCGATGATTTTTACGGCCGGGAGGGCTTTCAGAAGATCTATCGATTCCTAAAAGATTCTCAGAGTACTCCCGCCGGAGAGCAGATGAAGTTTGCCATGGTGGGCTATCGGCTGGAAAACACGGTGACGGAGCACGGCTTTGTTTCCCGAGGCGTATGCAGCCTGGAAAACGGAATGCTGCAAAGCATCACTGAGCGCACCCGGATCGAAAAGCGGCAGGAAGGCATCGCCTTTTCGGAGGATGAGGGGAAAACCTGGAATCCTCTTTCCGATGACACGACCGTCTCCATGAACCTCTGGGGCTTTACAAGAGAGTTTACCCAGGAGCTTAGGAAGGGCTTCCAGCGCTTCTTCCGGGAAACGGTGCCTCAAAACCCTTTGAAATCAGAGTACTTTCTGCCCTTTGTGGTTGAAGATCTGTTAAAGGCGGGAAAAGCCCGGGTGGAGGTGCTTTCTTCCTCTGACAAGTGGTATGGAGTGACCTATCAGGAGGATAAGGCTTCTGTGGTGGAGGCGATCGCCGAAATGACGCGGCAGGGAAGATATCCCTCTCCTTTGTGGAAAAACTGAAAACGACAAGGTCGTTTTCACTATATAAGAACCCCTGAAAGCACGAAGCGCTTTCCTTTTGTTGCACAAAAGCCGGGCTTCTTTTGGCTTTGGGAAGGCTTTGCCGCTTTTACTTAGAAAAGACCCATGAAAAGGTGAAACGCTGTCCTTTCGTTTCACAAAAGCCGGAGTCCTTTCAGATTTGAGGGCAAAGCCGCTTCTTCTCCATAAAAAACTGGCCCTTTGACTCCAAAACGGCCTGCTGCCGTTTTGGGCCAAAGGGCGAGCAGCACCGGAGCCCGAATGGAAACAGATACTTTCGAAGGCCTTTCGGGCTTCCGGTCCTATTGGACGGTATCCGTATCAGTTCAGGCACGCAAACGCGAACCTGTGCCGCTTGTTGATTATTTTATCCCGGGGCCTGCTGCTTATACAGGAAAAAATGATTTCCGAAACTTTTTCAGCAGGAAAAAGCTTTTTTTAGAGAAAAGCTTTTCGGCGGAAGCTTCCTCTCTGGAGAGTTCCCGAAGAGAAAGCTTTCTCAAGAGAAAGTTTCTCTTGATTCCCGGCCTAAACTATGGTATGATATTGCCTGACGTTTCAGATGTATTTTTAAAAGATCAGGAAGGAATGAAATAAAATGGGAGCTTTGGAGATCGTATTTGGGATCGTTCTGCTGTTATTTGCGCTGGCCATTATCATTGTGGTGCTGCTGCAGGAAGGCAGCCAGAAAAATGTGGGGGTCGTCACCGGCGGCGCCGACACGTTTCTTTCTAAAAATAAGGCCCGCTCGGTAGACGCCTTTTTGTCCCGCTGGACCAAGGTGATCGCCATCGGCTTTTTCCTGTTTGTGATCGTTGTGAACGCGGTCATGTATTTTACAGGAGCGTAAAAGACCGGAAAACCTTCTGCGCCCCATCTTTTTTGATGGGGCGCTTTTTCTCTTTATTTTCGCTGGATTTTTGGAGAAAGGATCGCTTTTATGATAACGCTGGTAGAAAAAGAACAGGAAAAGCGAAGGCTTATAGAGCTTTGCGAAAAAACGGTATTTGGGTGCAAGATCGCTTCCACTGCGCTGTGCTACGGCTTCGACAAAAGCTTTGCCTGCTTTTGGCTGGACACACAGCACGAGGTGGCGTTCGGCTTGGCAGACGGCCTGATGCTGATCTCCGGTACCGTAGTGGACCCGGAAGAGACGAGGGCCTTTCTGCAGGCTGTGGGGCCGAAAAATATCATGTGCGCAGTGAGAAACGCCGAAGCCCTTTCTCTGTCTCAGATCGAGTGCGGAGATGTGCTCAGAAAGCAGCTGGAAGCAGGCGGGTCTGTCCCGCAGCAGGAGGAGGTGGATATCCGCGGGATCTACCGGCTTTTGGAAGAGGCGGGGATGGCGGATGAGTTCGAGCCCTTCTATCTGGACCTTTCCCACAAGCTGCGCCATAAGGGAGCCGCCGCGGTCACCAGATACGAGGGGGAAGAGCTTACCGGCTGCGCGCTGGTATCCTCTGTCAGCGCCTCCGGCGCGGTCTTGTCCGGCGTTGTGGTTGCGGAGCGCTGCCGCCGGCAGGGGATCGGGACAGAGTTAATGAAAGAAATAGAGAGCTTTTTTCCGGGCATGACCATGTATTTGCTGCGGCAGAAGGATAAGCACCGGGAATTTTACAGGCAGTTAGGGTACACAAAAACGGACACCTGGGTTTTCGGAAGGTTGTAAAACGGGAAGGAGAGGTCTTTTTGTTTCCTTATTATCAGTTTGACGAAAAGCTTTTAAAAATGGCGGAACAGGCGGAAGAACGGGCGCACCCTTACTTTGAAGCCATTGAGGACACCCAGCGGTATAACCAGCAGAAGATGCTGGCGGCCTTTACCCGGGCGGGCGTCAGCGAGAGCCATTTTGTGGGCAGTACCGGTTATGGCTACGGAGACCGGGGCAGAGAGGTGCTGGATCAGGTTTACGCCTATGCCTTTGACGCCCAGGATGCCCTGGTGCGTTTCAATTTTGTCAGCGGCACCCACGCTTTGACCGTCGCCCTGTTCGGCGTGCTGCGCCCGGGGGACAAAATGCTTTCAGTCACCGGGACCCCTTACGACACCATTCAGGGCGTCATTGGAATTCCGGGCAGGGAAGAGCCGGGGTGCTTAAAGGAGTTCGGCGTCTCCTATGAGGAGCTGCCCCTTCTGCCGGACGGAACGCCGGACTATGAGGGCATGGAGGAGAAGCTCAGCGATGAGTACCGGATGGTGTATATCCAGCGCTCCCGGGGATACTCCTTAAGGCCCTCACTGTTTGTAAAGGATATTGAGCGCATTGCAAAGATCGCCAAAAAGAAAGCACCCCACTGCATCGTGATGGTGGATAACTGTTACGGAGAGTTTGTGGAAAAGGAGGAGCCGCTTTCCCACGGAGCGGACCTGATGGCGGGGTCGCTGATCAAGAATCCGGGAGGGGGCATCGCCCCTACAGGAGGCTATATCGCGGGGAAAAAGGAGCTGGTAGAGCTGTGCTCTTACCGTCTTACCACCCCCGGCACCGGAAGAGAGCTGGGATGTACCCTGGGCAATAACCGAGAGCTTTTTTTAGGGGCCTTTCACGCGCCCCACGCCACGGGAGAGGCCTTGAAAACGGCTGTATTCGCTTCCTCTCTCTTTTCTCTTCTGGGCTTTGAGGTGACGCCGAAGTATGACGAGAAGCGCGCCGATATCATCCAGGTGATGCTGCTGAAAAAGAAGGAGGCGCTCATTGCCTTCTGCCGTGGAGTGCAGAAGGGCGCGCCGGTAGACGCCTTTGTGTCTCCGGAGCCCAGCCCCATGCCTGGCTATGACAGCGATGTGATCATGGCGGCGGGCGCCTTTACCCTGGGGTCCTCCATCGAGCTTTCCGCAGACGCTCCTCTGAGAGACCCCTATGCCGCCTGGATGCAGGGAGGGCTCAACTACCACAGCGGGCATCTGGGAACTTTGCTGGCCGCTCAGGAAATGATCAGCGAGAAAGAGATCGTTTTGTAGAAAAATTCCTGAAAGCGAAAGCTTTCAGGAATTTTTTCTCCGGGCAACGACAAACCTCCGGCACAGTCACACTGCGTGAATCGCCTGAAAGCCGCCTTTGGGGATATGACAAGTCGGAGGACGAGGGTGAGAAACCTTCCATAGAGCGGAATCTTTCTATCACGATCACTTCAAAGACGACTCAGAAGATGAGACGGCATACGGCTTCAGTGCAGACCAAATCACTCAGCTAGCGGAACTTCTGGATCCGGGGATATGGAAGAATGTCTATGCTTCAGTTTTGTGTCCCAAGTTGGGATATAAGAAAACCAGTCTCGTACCAACTGAAATTCTGTTGTTATGAAACTGGTTTTCTTGTACAGAAGAATAAAAGTTGATTGAACGATTACCAACTTGACTTATAAAAAAATACCTGTTCTGTATCATAATTGACTGCGCCATAATAAATCTTTCCATGGTTCTGCGTAAGAATATTCTCTGACACAGGGTTATCTTCTCCCAACGAATCTTTAGCATAAATCACATAAACCTTGAATTCAGCGGAATAACCTAATAGAGCCGCCATATCTTTGGCTGTCAGACCTTGATCCAGATAGGAGCCGGGATAATCAGCTTTTTCCTTGAAAAAAGCCTCCCATTTTTCTATCTCTTCCCGCGGTGCACGGAACTCTAAAGAAAGTATACTGCCACCCTGCATAATATGAGGGCTGTGTTGAAATTTAATTTCGGAAGCATATTCCGGGATGGGGTAAGGGAAAATATCCCACTTGCTTTCCTCTGTAGGAAAGGGTCCCCCCTTCAAGTGATTATAGTGGGCAAGGTCTTCAGTACACCATAAATTACTGAATGCCTGGGAAGCATTGGAGAAACAGCCCCAGCCTGTAACCAGTGAAAAGGCCGCTAAAATAACGCCTGTTATGCGCAAGAATATCTTCCGCTTCGACAGCTTGCGCCTGCCCAATGCGAAGACCAGAATCAACAGCGTCAGGGTCAGAAATACCCATAGAAGCTTCCAGGGAAGAAAACTGAACAGAAAGAAAAATTCAGCGCCCATCAAAGCAATCCAGCAGATTGTTTCCAACAATACGGCAACCCAGTCACGTTTTTTTTCCGTGTGCATCGCTTCCCTTTCCGAAAATTAAGTACAGCATAGCAGAAAAAATGAACTGTGTCAAACACCATAGCGCCATTTTGTTGTTGACATTTCATAGTTTTTGTGATATATTAATAAATAATTTAAGGGGAAACGCCTTTTGAATCTGTAAAAAATCATTTTAGTGAAAGGGTGTTATTTATGAAAAAAAGAAAATTTCCAGCGGTTCTGCTTGCAGTATGTATTTTCTTTTCCTCTACTGCCGCAGTGACCGCATCTGCCGCAGACTTTTCTGACATATCCGGTCACTGGGGTGAGTACTACATCAACCGAATGGCAGATGCTAAAATTGTAACAGGTGTAAGCCCTTCTAAATTTTCTCCCAATGCGGATACGACACGAGCGCAGGTGGTCGTATTTTTAGGACGGTTGCAAGGCATCACCGTCAACAATAATGTAACCACAAAGTTTACAGATGTTCCTTCCGGCCGTTTTTATACTGGATATGTGGCATGGGCGGTAAGCAATGGTTTTGTCAATGGGACAAGCGATACTACTTTCTCTCCAGACAAGGCTATTACAAGACAGCAGTTTGCTGTTATTGTTTACAGATATATTAACAAGTATTTAAGCTCCAAGATACCGAATAATCTTCCCACTCCAAGCTATAGCGATTATTCTTCAATAGGCACCTCTTACAGAGCGGCTGTGGACCGATTAGGTCGTGCCGGTATTATGTTGGGGGACGATAACAAATTTAATCCTAAAAACACATTGACAAGAGCACAGGTTGCCGCTGTGCTTTGCAGGATCTATGCGTTAAAGCGTTTTGGCAGCGGGGTTTTTGTTACAACCATGGATAGCTCGGCGAAAGCAAATAAAGAAGCTTTTATGAAAGTACATAGGACGATGTCACAACTTGAAAAACTTTATTGGGAAGATTCTTTAGCTGCAGCGCATCAGGCAGCAACGACCGGAGCTAATTTAACCTCCCCCTTTTTACCCAATGCAGCTATCCTTTTAAAGCGCTATTTGAATGCTTCAGGAGCTAAATATACAACTTATCCTGTAAAGATGGTTTTGACTTCGCTGAATGACGATGATCCAGACAAGGCAAAAACAAATTACAATTACTTAATCAACGACATTATCCTTGCCGCCCAGTGCTATGGTCCCGGAAAAACTTTCTCCTTAAGCTATGAAGATTCCTTTACAACGGAATATATGGAAGACGATATACATTATTCTCTCGGTTCTACCCGTATTGCCACACAGACGACAAGCATTACAAAATCGGGAACTAGATATACGGCCAAAGCAAAAATCTATTTGAAAGATTTTTATGACTGGGAAAAAGACAGCAAATATGAAACGATGTCCCAAGGGTTTCTCAATATGGCAGCAAGTCAACTCTATATGTTGAATTACGCTGGCATGGCACAAGGCTTTGACAATGAAAATTATGTTACCGCTACAATCACCTGGACATCCGGTCAGTATTATGGAAAAGGCGCATCTGTAACGCTTAACTGAGAGAGGAGAATCAAAATGAAAAAGAAACTTTTACTTGTGATCGGTCTGATAGTCGTTTTGGGAATTGGCATTTCTGCTGTTGCATTTTCTGCCAGCGGTGAAGAAGATGAGGTAACAAAAGCTTTTCGAACTGCCGCACAGGCTTATAAAAGAATTTCCAGTGGGGATATCTCGTTAGATACAGAGGACCCAAACTTCGATAGGCAGGCGATTATGGGGTATTATAAGGGAATCCCCATCACTCGGGACCAAGTCATCTATATACGGGCGATGGATCAAGCTCATCGTAAGCCGGTAAAAACAGACAAGGAGGCTATTTTTTCGGTCGCAAAGGAGATTTATACTCTGGAACGGGCAAGGGAATTAGATGTTTATCCTTCCGAAGAAAGAATGGACAGTATTTTCGCCTCTGAGACGGAATCGTTTGATGCAAAGCTGGAAGAGAATTTGGAGTTTTGCTCACAGGTTGGTCTTTCCCAAGATGAGATGATTGCATGGTCAGTGCAGAGGATGGTTAGAATAGAGGCAAAATCTGAGGTTACAAGCAATATAGTGCTTTCCTTGTGTGAGGAAGAGCAAATAGAGGATGAAACTTTGGCAGATTTAGTTCAATCCCTCATATCGCGTGAGGAAGGAGTAGATGTTTCCTCTGTTCTTACCGAAATTTTTGACCGCTATGTGGCCTTACAGATAGAAGACCAAATCACCTATGTCAATGAAGATACTGGTGAAGAGAACAATGTCGTTTCTGAGTGATACTGATTAGATGTTTCAACATCAACTCATAAGTTAACACTCAATAACAGCTTGTATGTTACGGCCTTTATGATCGAAACAGTTTGCCCATATTAAAAAAGGAGTAAGGATCCTCTCTCCTTCTGCCGATGCAGAAAGAAGCAGGGCAAAGAAAAACGAGGAGGAGAAAGGCGCCAAAAGCAGAAAGGGCCTTGAAAGCCGAAAAGCTTTCAGGGCTTTTTTTGTTTGTGCATGTACAGGACGGAAAATTTATGATATGATTAATTTTGGATAGGAAGGAAAAACATGGCGTATGCCGTAAGGAGGATGAAAATGGAAAAAATGGTATCGGAAATGCGGCAGGAGCTGACAGAGAGGATCATCCCCTTCTGGAAAGGCCTGCATGACGACGCCGGAGGCTATATCGGCTGGGTGGATTATGACCTGACCCGCAGGCCAAAGGCAGAGAGAGGGTGTATTCTGAACAGCCGCATTCTGTGGCTTTTTTCACAGGCCTATCTCGCCTTGAAGGACCCCAGCCTGCTGACGGAAGCGAAGCACGCCTATGAAATGCTTCTTCGGATGATCGATGAGAAAAACGGCGGGGTCTACTGGTCCGTCCATGCGGACGCCGCGGTGGCAGACAGCACCAAGCACACCTATAACCAGGGCTTTGCCATTTACGCCTTGTCCGCCTATTACCGGGCAAGCGGAGATCAGGCGGCGCTGGAGCTTGCCCAGTCGCTTTTTGAGCTGGTGGAGGAGAAATGCTTTGACGGGGAAGGATACCTGGAGGCCTTTACCATAGACTGGAAGCCTGCCGGAAACGATAAATTAAGTGAAAACGGGGTAGAGGCCGGGCGCACCATGAATACGCTCCTGCATGTGCTGGAGGGCTACACCGGCCTGTATGAGGCGGGGCACAGCCCCAAAGTGAAAGAGCGCCTGATGTGGATCATGAACACCTGGGCGGAGAAGGTCTATAACCCGAAGCTGCGCCGTCAGGAGGTGTTCTTTGACCTTTCCTATCACACCCTCATCGACCTTACCAGCTTCGGCCATGATATCGAGACCTCCTGGCTTGCGGACCATACGCTGGATGTGTTGGGGGATAAGGCGCTGACGGAAAGGCTGCGTCCCATGCTCCTCTCTCTGGCGGAGAACACTTTAAAGACCGCCTATACCAAGGGCAACGGCTTCTCCAACGAAAGTGAGAATGGCAAAGTGGACACCACCCGGGTCTGGTGGGTGCAGGGAGAGGCGCTGGTGGGCTTCCTCAATGCCTGGGAGCGCACCGGAGAAGAGCGCTATCTGGAAGCTGTGAAGAGCCAGTGGGAATATATCAAGGCAAAGGTGATCGACCCCAGAGAGGGTTCCGAGTGGTTCTGGTCTGTCAAAGAGGACGGAACTCCCATTGAAAAGCCCATTGTAGAGCCCTGGAAATGCCCGTATCATAACGGCCGGATGTGCCTGGAAGTGCTCCGCCGCTGCAAAAACAAGTGAAAGAAGGAGTGACAAAAATGACTTATCAGCAGTTAAACGAACGCTATGAGGCGCTCATCGCCAAAAAGAACAAGGTAAATGAGAGCCACTATAACGGGATCTACGAGCGCTGGGAAAACCCGGTGCTCACCAGAGACCATGTTCCGCCCTTCTGGATGTACGACCCGAACCCGGAGACGAACCCCTATATGATGCAGCGTATCGGCGTCAACGCGGCCTTTAACAGCGGCGCCATTTTATTGGACGGCAAATACACCCTGGTGGCCCGCATGGAGGGAGCTGACCGCAAGTCCTTCTTCGCCGTGGCCCAAAGCGACAGCCCAGTGGACGGCTTTCGCTTCTGGGACGAGCCGGTGATGCTGCCCGACACCTGCCCGGAGGAGACCAATGTATACGATATGCGCCTGACGCAGCATGAGGACGGCTGGATCTACGGCGTGTTCTGCTCTGAGAGCAAGGACCATTCGGTAAACGACCTGTCTGCCGCGGTAGCCGCCGCCGGGATCGTGCGCACGAAGGATCTGAAAACCTGGGAGCGACTCCCGAACCTTGTTACCAAGCGCTCTCCCCAGCAGAGAAACGTGGTGCTGCACCCTGAGTTTGTAAACGGGAAGTACGCTTTCTTCACCCGCCCTATGGACGATTTTATTGAGACCGGAAGCGGCGGAGGGATCGGCTTCGGGCTGTGCGACGACATTACCCACGCCGTGATCGACGAGGAGCGCATGACCTCTATCCGCCGTTATCACACCATCACCGAAAGCAAGAACGGCGCGGGCGCGGTGCCCATTAAAACGGAAAAGGGCTGGATCCATATCGCCCACGGCGTGCGCAATACGGCGGCGGGCCTGCGGTATGTGATCTATGCCTTTGCCACCGCTTTGGAGGATCCCGCCAAGGTCATCGCCGAGCCTGGCGGACTTTTGATCGGGCCTTTGGGCGACGAGCGCGTGGGAGATGTGAGCAATGTGGCCTTTACCAACGGCGCCATCACCACGCCGGACGGCAAGGTGTATATCTACTATGCCTCCTCCGATACCAGGCTGCATGTGGCCTCCACCGATCTTCAGCGGCTGACGGACTATGTGTTCAATACCCCCGCGGATCCGCTGCGCAGCGCGGACTGCGTGAAGCAGAGAGTGGAGTTTATTCGGAAAAACCTCAGCTTCCTGAATCGGTAATTGTCAAAAGAAAGCAAAGATAGGATTCCTGCATGGAAAAAGGGGAGACGCCAGGCGAATGCCTGAGGTCTCCCTTTTGCTTTTTTCTGATTTGTGGGCTAAGCCTTTCTTTTTTCCACCGGGAACAGCACTCCGGTTTCCAGCTGCTCTTCAGGCGTATCGTGCGGGTCGTTGAGATAGCGGTCCATAGCCGGAGCGCACATCCGGTACTGTGTGTGCTCTCCCAGCCAGGCAGACAGAGCCTCATAGGCCAGATGCAGCTGGCTATAAGGGCCTATGTGCCGGACTGCTGCGCAGGTGCAGGCGGGCTTTACTTTCACGCCGGAGCCCTCCCGGTTTACCACCATCTGTGCTTCCACATCGGCGCAGGCAGGGTCAAAGCCGGAATCGTGATAGAGCATCTGAATCGGCCCCGCCTGCTTCAATCCCCGTTTTTCCGCTTCCTTTCGCAGCTCGCAAAACAAATCGTGGTATTGGTGTATGCCGATGGTTTTGCGCACAGAAAACACCTTTTGCTCCGGATCCTCCAGTAAAATGACAGAATACAAGCCTTCCATTTCTTCTTTTCCTTCCATGCGGAGGAGGTCCTGCCCGATCTGAAAAACCGTTCTTTTTTTCTCTTCCAGCTCTCTGAGCAGGGCTTCCTGCCGCCGGCGCAGATGGGGGACCAGCTGTGGGTCTTCCAGCTTCAGCATGGGCCCGATCTCTTTCAGGGAAAAGCCGTAGCCTCTGAGCCGTTGGATTTTTACAAGCCTCCTTAGCTGTTCCTGCCGGTAATAGCGATATCCGTTTTCGCCAACCTCTTCAGGGCAGAGCAACCCCAGAGCGTCATAGTGGCGCAGCGTGCGGGGCGTGACTCTGCACAGCCGGGAAAAATCGCCGATCGTAAGCATGACATCCCTCCTTATTTTGTAATGGAAACCGGTTTCTGAGTATAGGATAAACCTTAACGCGGGGGAAAGGTCAAGCTTTTTTCAGATATTTTTCTCAAAGGCGGTTTTCGTGGACATAAGCGGGATACTTCGGCGGCAGGGCCGCCTTCGTAGCACAAGGCAGGATTCTGTTTCACAGAAGCAGACGCTGAGCGTCTGCGCCTTGTGTGCGAACCGCTGACCTCTTGAATGCCATTCAAGCGCTCTCCCGATACAAGCGTGTACATACCCCTCTAAACACGCTTTATGGGAGGGCGTTTTTGATACATAGGAATGTAAAAGACCATTTTATATCCTTATATCAACTAGCACTCCTTTGCAAAAAAGTCACTAAATATATTCTTGTTCAGATAGGATTGCCGCTCTATAGACACTACGGGCGGCGCTTTTTCATAATCACATATTGTAAGGATGCAATGCTGCCCCACCCTGCGGACCATTGTGCCCAGCTCTTATTCCATGACAAACGAGGTCAATAGTTAGCCTAATTATTGCTGTAAAAATTGCTGTTGAATTTTACAGCAGAATGGCGTATACTATGGTGTAGAAAGGGGCTGAACAATATGCCGAACATTAAACCGATTTCCGATTTGCGAAATTACAGCGAGGTCCTGCATGATGTGGCGGAAGGCGCACCTGTTTTTCTTACAAAGAATGGCCGCGGGAGATACGCTATTTTGGATATTCAGGACTACGAAAAGACACAGGCTGCCCTTCGGCTCATGAGCGAGCTTCTGAAGGGTCGGAAGTCCGGTGAAACGGAGGGCTGGCTGGCCCCGGACGAAATGAGGGCGCATTTTTGCGCAAGGGCAAATGAAGCATAAGATACGGTATTCCAAAGAAGCCTTACATGATTTGGATGAAATATGGGATCACATTGCATCTGAACTTCAAAACCCCATCGCCGCAGAACGCATGGTAAACCGTATCATGGACGCGGTGGACGGACTTGAGGCTTTTGCTGAAATTGGCACCCCCCTGTCCGCTATTGCTGATATAGAGAGTGATTATCGCTTCCTTGTGACCGGAAATTATCTCACCTTTTATAGAGTCTATGAAAATGAAGTCTTTGTGGATCGTGTCCTCTATGGCCGCCGGGATTACCTGCGTATCCTGTTTGGGGACATGATGAACGAAGATATCATTGAAAACTGAACGATACACAAGAAAAGCGATAGGTTTAGCCTTGCGGGCTAAGTCCATCGCTTTTTTCTATGCTCTGTTGCCTTTTTGGGCTTATTCAAAGGGGTAAGGCGTTTCGGATGTACAGGGGAGATCCAATTTTTCCAGTGCGTCATGGAGCCGCGGAATGTCTTCACTGATAATTTCCCAAACAAGCCGGAGATTTACCCCTTCATAGTCATGGACGATTCGGTTGCGCAGACCATACATTTCCCGCCATGGAATTTGAGGATGCGCCTGAGCAAATGACGGGTCTACAATGCGGCATAGCTCGCCCAGTTGACTGAGATTGAATACACAAGCTTCTACCAGTTTTATATCAGCGATAAAGCTGTCATAGGTATAGCCGGAGCAATAGTCCTTCAGTTTTGCGGTGTAGCGAAGCATCTTTTGGAGAGTGATTTCATTTCTCATAGATCGTTATCCCAGTAGAGTTGATTTCATGTTCAATCTTCGAATTTTTTTCAATGTGAGATACATTCAGAATGTCCACCGGCATTCCAACCGCCTGGCGAACCGCCTCCATAAAGCCCACGAATTTCAATCCGCGTAGTTTGCTGTCTACCAGCAGATCCAGGTCACTTTTCTCTGTAGCTGTACCTTTTGCCACTGAACCGAACAGAACGGCGCGTGAGATGCCGTAATCATCAAAAACCGGTGCAAGAGCGGTTTGAATGGCGGAGATATCGGGTGTCATTACAGCACCTCCTGACAATTTCTATTCTATGATACACTCATAAAGGTGGATGTTGCTTTTGGTGAGATAAGCGGGATACTTCGGCGGCAAGGCCGCCTTCGTGACCCAAGGAAACATTTTGTTTCACAGAAGCAGCTGTACAGCGTTTCTCACACCGCACATTTCTATCAAAAAAACAACAGCCACCCGTAAAGGAGGCTGTTGTTTTTTGGTGGAGATAAGCGGGATCGAACCGCTGACCTCTTGAATGCCATTCAAGCGCTCTCACAATTCGGTGGGAATATGCCCCCACTCTGTGACCCGAATAAGCTATACCCCCAAAGAGCTATCAGCACTCACTATTCCCTTTTATACGCATACTCTTATGAAATATGAGATTAGTATAGTGCGTATTTTGGCCTTTGTCAAGCAGTGGCGGCATTGTCTTCATCGGGAACGGATATACTTTCCAACCCTAGCAGGAATTGTTCTACACTGATATTCAGTTTGACCTTTAGCTTGTAGCCCCGGTAAACGTCCACCCGCTCAATTAAATTGGAGACGATTACCTTTTTCGCAGAGGTGCTGGCGTTTTTATAGACGGCTGACCACTCCAGAATTTCATCGTACTTCTGGCTGATGTTCACCGCCTCTGCTTCGCTGTTTTCTATCTCGTTCTCAGCGGTGGCGCAAACAGCCCGAAGCTCGGAGCATTTCTGCTCCTGCTGTCCGATTATGGTGTTCAGCATCTCCGGGGAGAAACTGCTTTCTCCGTTCACTGCCTTGATCACCTCGTTCTGAAGGTTCTGTAAATCCTGCTCCGCCTTTTTCAAGTCCTTTTGGCTTTTCACCAAAAGGGCCTTCTTGGCGGCCATATCATTTTGACAGCAGGTGGCTACGATCTCGGAACGGCTCAAGCTCTGCACCCGGGAAAAGATGCCACGAATAATCAGGTCAATCATGGCGTCCAGCTTTTCTACGGTGTAACCAGTCTGCCCGTCACAATCCCCATGGGTGCGACTGTGGGTCTGACAGGTGTACCGAATGCGTACCGTATCGGTGCCGTCTGCCCGTTTCCTGCCTTTGCCACTGGTGGTAACGCAGAGGCGAGCTCCGCAATGACCGCAGAAAACAAACCCGGAAAGCAGGGCCACGCCTTTAGTGCTGATGCAGGTGGGCTTTTGAGCCATGTGAAATTTTGACCGTCTATCCAGCATTCTTTGAACGATGTAAAAGGTCTCATCGTCAATAATCCGAAGCCTCTCAATAACATCGGATTGGCTGCTTCCGCATATAAGAATACCGATATACAGGGGGCGGCGGAGAATGGCTTGAACAGTCGATGGGTGCCAGTTCTTGCCTTGTCGGTTTTTCAATCTGTGATCGTTTAAGTAATTGGTAATCCGCTGGGCTCCGTAGCCCTCATATCTCGCAAGGCGAAACATGAGACGGACTACATAGGCTTCTTCCTCACAGATTTCATAGTCGTTGACTTCCTGCTTTTTCTTGTTGATCCTCCCGCTTTTGACGAGCTTATACCCATAGGCACAGCTGCCGCCGGTGTAATAGCCCTGTTCGGTGAGAATGTGCAGACTGTTGGCAGTTCTGATAGAGGTTTTCTGACTTTCTCCATCGGCCTGCCAAAAACGAATGTAATTCAAAAGCCTGTCCGTATGGCTGTCAATTCGCTGTTCGCCCTCCTCAGCGGACCATACACGGATGCCATGGCCAACGAACCATTCCAGCACAAAGGGTGTTTCATCAGAAATGCGTCCTAGGCGGTCAAACATGAACACCAGCAAAATGTCAAACTTCTTCTGCAAAGCATATTCCTTGATGACCTGTATCTTATCACGGTTTTCCGCTCTCACCTTATGCCCGGAAACACCTTCCTCTTGGAGTTCACAAACAATAGTCCAACCCTTATCTGCGCAGAACTTCCGGCAGCGCCCCCTTTGCATGGGAATTTCCGGCTCATTGTTTTCGGAGAAATAGAGCTGTTTGTTAGATGATACCCGGTAAAGGCAAAGCACTCTTGTTCCTGGCTCAATGTAAGGCGGAGGATCTTTCAGCCAGCCGGTTTTCGGGTCAAACATATAACTTTGGATAGTGCTTGTTTTTTCCATGCAGATCCATCCTTTCTCAAAGGAAAATGAGATTGATGGATCGGCAGTCCAATATTCTTTTGTCAAGGAACAGGACGAACTTTTCCTACAAGTATATTATCTCATTTCCGCATACTGGCGTCAAATTTTGGCGAGCTTTTCACCCCTGAGAACCACTGCTCCGATCAGGCAAGATTTCACTTTGTCATAAGCCTCTGGATTGGGCTTGGGATCACATATCACAGTCACAGGGCAGCCATCCACGCAAAGCTCCACCGTGTTCTTTGCTCTGTCAATGGAGGATATTTCAACGTCTCTGTTTTTCTCTTTCACGCTTTCAGCTCCTAACAAAAAATGCGTCTCACGGTGAGACGCAATAAGCGACAAAAACCGCACTGACAAGCAGTGCGGATCAAAGATTTCACATTAAAAAAAGAGACCTGTCAGACGGCGGCGGGCAGGGCCGCTCCATAGGGTCATCATGTGCCTCCCCCCATGCTTATGGCGGGGCGCTCTACTCTGTGACGTGTAGCCAGCGCAAGTATCATTGTTCCCGTATGCGAATCATGGCCCGCAGCTCTGCCTGGGCTGCTTTACGGCGCTGGTGGTTATCGCTCCGTCCTCCCGGTTCCTGTCCTCCTTCCTTCGGGGGATATTCTCGGCGCACCCGCCGCCCGGCTCCACACACACGGAATGTATCTGATGGCCTTATTCAGTTGTCAATACAGAAAATCGGGCTGACTGCCAGCCCGCAGGAATACACGCAATGAATGTACTCCTGCCGGCCGGCAGATTACTCACCCGACGGCTCCTGGAACTGAAAAGACTCCAGCGCCCGGAACATGGCCAACTCAGCTTGATAGCGCAAATCCTCGTCTATATAGGAATGGTGTTTTCCGGAATCATCTGTATAGGTCATTTGGCATTGGCTAAGGATAAAACCCTCAAAATGCTTTCGGATAGCTCCCACTGCTTCAGGGTCCCAGCCCTTTGCCGCCCGGATCGTTTCTATAGATACTGTTCTCATAGTTCATTCTCCATGGAAATGGCAGTTGCGATTGTTGGCGTAGTAACAGGTATTACAGGTATGATCCTTGGAATTGCTGGCTTTTTACATCACCGCTTTGAGGTCATGCTTGAGTTTTTTGAAAAAATAGATAGCAAAGAATTCATCGCTTCACGCCGCGAAGTTTATTCGGGCAAGTATTTAACTTTGCAAGATGAAGATGCGGCTTATGTTGTTAATTTCTTCCATCAATGGGGGCTTTTCACAAAAAAGCATTATCTCCCAATATGGGTTTTCGATGGAGCGACTGGAGCAGGCGCTATGAGGTTGTACACTCTTTGTGAGCCGCACATTGAGCTTAAGCAAAAGGAAACGAACGATGAAACTTATGGAGAATATTTTAAATGGTTGTATAAAAAGCTTTATAAGCGAGGGAAATCGCCTAAACCTTACAATACTTTATAATCCCAGCATCTCCTTTACGATCCGATCCGCACCTTTCACCAGTCCGGTTAGCACCAGCATATTGAAAATGAGCTGGCCCAGATATTCCCATGCCATCGTCACTGCTGGAAGAGAGTCGTTTATCGCCGGGGCAGAGCTTGAGAGAAAAGCCGAGTAAATGATACAGGCCAGCACGATTACGGCTCCCTCCATGCAAACTCCGATGTAGCTTTTCAAAAAGGCTTTTCCCGATTGCGATGTTCCTTCCCCGGCAAATGACGCTAAAGGCAGAGGGGAGATTGCTGTATACATGAACAGCTTGAAAAACCGCCCATAAACTGTGAGAATCAGGACAAAGGACAGTACGGTGATAATGAGGGTGGCAAGGAACGATACTAGCCACAAAGGAATAGATTCCAGAAAGCCGATGCTCTCTATTACTTCCACAATTTCAGAAGGCAGACTTGCTCCGGCCCCCACCATACCGCTCATGCCGCTCATAACAGAATTGACGATTCCACCGCATATTTTGAATATGGCAATCATCAGGTCAAGGGAATAACCCACGGCAACCTTTGCTCCGACAAAACGGATAAAGTGGCGGATAGCAAACTCCGGGCGCTGCATTTCCTTAAACCCTGCGGCGCTTTGAAAAACACCTATGGCGAAGAACAGCACCAGCAGACCATATCCCACGCCCTGCAGGGTTGCGCTGATCCCGGAAATGACGTTCCAGATGGTTCCTCCCTTAAAGGTTTCCGGGGATTGTGTCAGTAGCACCCAGATTTCTGCCAGCTTGTCATTCCATGTTTCAAGGGCGCTTTCTATATTCTGTACGATCCAATTTTCACTGATAGTAGTCACCTCTTTACTTTCGCATAAATAGCTGCTAGAATGAATATACAGATAGATGCTGTGTCCTTTCGGGTGCAACTCCCGTTATCTCCGCTGATCTTCGGTTTATAGCTGAAGCCTTTTTAACAGTCTCGTTTGAAATACTGCTAAAGGAGTGGATGACTATGGAACTGACGATTTGGGTTCTGCCTCTTGTCGTGGAGATGGCCAACGCCGGGCTCGCATATTGACAAGGGGCAGACCCACACCAAAAAGAAAAGCATCTGCGCTTTGAAAATGCGTCTCACGGTGAGACGCATTTTTTTACACGACACCAATCAGTTTTAGAATTTCTTTTGCAAAGGCTATCATCAAGCCGCCGAACAGGCAGAGAAAGCCTTGCGTGCGCTGGCTGGCGTCATGAGATTGAACGCTCATGCCTACCTGCACGATGCCCCAGCCCAGTATAATCACACCCACGGCTCGGATAGCGGAAAAGATAAAATCGGAAAGATTGTTTACCACGGCCAGGGGATCATCTGCGGCATAGGCAGGGATGGAAAAAAGGGTAAAGGCCAGCACTACAGCGATCCAAACGGTCATAATGCGATAGGGCTTTCGGCAGTGCTTATAGGTAAGCTGATTCATCGGCATATCATTTTTCTTGGATTTCTTCAAAGTATTTCCTCACTTTCTTCTGTGATTTCGATTTCGTCAAGGTCAGTCAGGTCAAAACTCAATTTCCCGGTATTATACAGGCACACCGGACTGTGGAAATAAGGCACAGCCCCGCCGTCCTCCGTCAGCCGGATATTGGGGTGTTTCAGAATATCGTATTTTTCATCGAGTATGGGCCGTTCTCCACGAATCAGGACAAGCGCCTTTTGGTTATCCAATAGCCGCACTTCGTCCGGGGTCATAAGCTCCCGGCCAGCCTGCTGCTGGCTTTGGGAGTAAGAACCATTCCTGCCCTTGCTCTGGCTATGGGTGGACGTGCTGATAGTCTCCTTGCCCAAAAGCTCGGAAACATATTTGTGGGTGCTCTGCTCATTGCCGCCCAGGTAAATAAAGGCATCGGCGTTGCCGATAATGCCCTCCCAGTCGTCTTTGAACAGAGCCTTGAGCTGAGAGATATTTTGCAGGATAATCGTTGCCATGATGTTGCGGCTCCGCATGGTGGCCTGAAGCCGGGCGTAACCGTCTGGCAGGGCCACGTTTGCGAACTCGTCAAACATGAGACGCACGGGAACCGGTAGGCTGCCCCCATGCACTCTGTCCGCCTGATAATACAAAACCTGAAACGCCTGAGTGTAGAGCATCCCTACAAGGAAATAGAGGGAAGCGTCGTTGCTGTCAGGAATCACGCAGAAGATGGCCTGTTTGCGCTCTCCCAGCTTTTCAAGCTCCATCGTATCGGTATTAGTAATGCTCTGGATCTCCGGCAAGGTGAAAACAGATAAACGGACTGCGGCACTCACCAAAATACTTTTGGCGGTTTTTCCCGCCGCCTGCTTGAAAATCTTGTACTGGCGCACAGCGATATGTTCCGGCTGTTCCTCTTCCAATGCTTCAAAGAGCAAGTCCAGAGGGGATTGATAATCGTCGTCGTCCTCTTTAGCCCCGCCGTACTCAATCATGGTGAGTATCATTTCCATGGTCTGTTCCTCCGGCGGCGCTTCATGCAGGAGATACAGCATAAGAGCGGAAAGCAGGGCTGTTTCAGATTTCTCCCAAAACGGGTCGCTGTTGGCTGCTTTTTTTGGCGTGGTGTTCTTGATGAAATTGTCGATCAGCCGGAAAACATCGCTGTCCTTTTGAATGTACCGGAACGGGTTGTAGCTATCCGAATGACTGGGGTCGATCAAATCAAAAACCCGCACAACATATCCCTCTTGAAGAAGGAGCGAACCTACAGACCGCAGGATTTCACCTTTGGGATCTGTCGCAATGTAGCTGGTATTTGCCAGCATGATGTTCGGTTTTACGAGGAACCTGGTTTTTCCGGACCCTGAGCCGCCTACTGCGATTTGCAGAAGATTCCTGCGGTGTATCTTTCCGTTCAGGCCCATCTGCAAATGCTGAGTCAATATGACATTCTTCTCCGGGTCCTTGTCCCGGTACTTGCGGTCGAGGGAGTGAACATTTCCCCATTTGGCGCTACCGTGTTCTTCACCGGGACGCTTGTTCATTCGGGTGGAATAGTACAGGCCAATGGCGCAGGCGTAAAGGACCAGTGCACCGGCAAGAAAAGCCGGGGTGCGGCTCGTCCATCGGGCGGAAAAAGGGTGCTCCATCACCTTGGAGAAGCTGCCCATAAGCTCTACCAGATTCATACCGTCCTCATAGGCAGAACCGCAGAGAAAGCCCAGCCAGAGAACGAACACGGAGAGAAACACCCAAACTGACCAGCTCTCCCGAAAGCTTTTCTTCATTCGCTCTCCACCACCCGCATACCAATCACCAGCGCACGTCCATTTGTCCGTGAGATTTCACAGGTGGAGAGAGTGATAAACTGCTGCTTTTCGCTCGGCTCTATCTCAGACAATGCGGGATATTCCTCCCGCACTGCCGCAAGGAAGTCAGCAGGGTCAGCCTCGCCGGTAAACTGATAGATAGCGGATTCAGTGGTGGTATGAACAGCGGCGATCACTTGGTATTTCCTCACTTCACCGCACAGCTCCAAGAAAATATTCGGGTGTGCGGCCAAAACATCGGGGTCAGTAAAGTAAATCACGGGTGTGAACATCGTGCCGTCAAACTTATTGTGACCGTACAGGATCAGGTTGGTACTGGCCGGGGTACAGCGTGCGTCAAGAAAGGGCACGCCGTAATCGGAGTAGTCTCCGGAAAAATCCAGATAAAGGTACTTTTCCGGGTCACTTGGCGTCCATACCAAAGGATAATCAATGCCTGTGCCGGGTACAGTTATCCAGCCGATACAGTCCGGGTTTTTAGTTTGCAGGGCGGACAGCTCATGGTTGGGAATTTCACTTATCTCTGGGGCGGTTTCAGTCTTTGGCTTGCCATGTGTCAGCAGGTTTTGCAGATAATCTTTGTCATCAGAATTGGAAGCCGGAGTGTTTCCGGCTTCCAAGGTCTCCGATGATAAGGCTTGAAACTGCTCCTGCCGATCCTTGCCGTCCGAATAAGCGCAGGCCAGCCAAATGGCGATCCCCAGCGCAACAGCCAGCAAGGTAACGCCTGCCATGGCGGGCAGAGTCAGCTTTTTCACTTCTTTCTGCGCCTCCGTTCATGGAGGAACAGTGCTGCCGCACCGATGATACACAGAATCAGTACCAGCCCGGCTACAGCAATGTTCTTTTTCTCGCCTGTGTTGGGAATATCGGTTTTGGTTTCTATGAGCTTGTTGACAATGGCGGGCAGATTCACGGTTTGTCCGTCCTTGGTGATTTCCACCGGAATTGGATCGTCCAGCAGAACATAGCCTGACAGGGTTTTCAGTTCTTTCAGCAGATACTTTCCATATAGCACATTCTCAAAGCAGAAAGAACCGTCCTTCCCGGAGCGAGCCTGCATATATGCGTTTTCAGCGGAAAAATCCCCAGTGTCTGCCGGAAACAGGCCAAACAGGACGCCAGCCAAAGCCTTACCGTCTACATCTGTCTTCTGGCCTGCAATGCTGCCACGCTTTAAGCGGTTGTGAAAAGCAGCAGAAACGGTCTCATCTGCCTTTACCGTCACGGTCTGGCTTTCGGGAATAACATACTGCTCCATGTTCTCGCCGGTCACTTCTAAAACGGTATATGCACCGGGTGTCAGGCTTTCTATCCCAATTTCTCCGTATTTATCGGTGGTCAGGTTCTCGTCAAAACCGGGGCCGGTGATATGGAATGTTCGGCCTTCAATTAAGCCGTCTTCGCTGCTCTTGATGATCTTCAGCGCACCGTAACGGGGGTAGTAGACAGGCCGGGGCCGGTCTTTCATCACCACGGGTTGGATTTCTCCTGTTGCTTCCACGGTAAAGGTTACGTCTTCGGCTACAAGGTATCCGTTGGGGGCGGTGACTTCATGGAGAACATAATTACCCACTGGCAGACGCTCTATCAGGTGGGGTTCCTCGGTGCTGACCCATTCCTCGATCAACTCACCATCACTGGTAAAGATTTTCAAGGCGGCGCCTGGCAACTCGTCTGTGCCGGTTATACTCTGCTTGGAAACGCTGACTTTGGTATGCTCGTTGACAAGATCGCCCAGCTCCACGGCCTGTCCGTCCTCAGTGACCTCCACCGGGAAAGGCTCAGCCAGCAGAACATAACCGTGCAGGGTCTCCAATTCCTTCACCAGATACTTTCCGTATGGCACGTCCGCAAAGGCAAACGTCCCGTCATTCTCAGAAAGAACCGTCATGTAGGTATTATCGGCGGAAAATTCCTCGGTGTCTGCCGGGAACAGTCCGAACAGAACCCCGGAAAGGGCGTCTCCATCTTCGCCCACCTTGCGGCCGGAGACAGTACCCCGCTTGAGCTTGTTTTCGATCTCCTGCTCATCGTTAGCTCGTATTTTCACCAGCGCAGTCTGCTGCCCGGTATAGGAAAAAGTCACAGGATATTTCTTGCCGTCCAGAATGTAGTGTTCTTCCGTGACGGCTTCCCGGATGTAATAGCGACCAAAAGGAAGATCGCTGGTAAATGCCGCAGTCCCGTCCGCTCCGATCTCCACGGTTTCAATCAAGCCATCGGCGGGGATCGTTCTGCCATCTCTGGCAGTCAGCTTTTCGGCTGCATAAAGGTTAAAACGAACTTTCTCTATTTCGCCGTTTGTGCCCAGCTTGAATGTGTCTTCCTGCTCCATGTGCTTTGCAAGGTCAATCCGTACCTTCTGCCGCTGATCGGAAAGCTCCAGCTTTTCTGTGACAAGAGAAACTTCCTGCCCGGCATAGCTCAGTTCCACATGGTATTCGGTAGTGTCCCTGACATAGCCGATAGGGGCCCTGGTTTCCACAACTTTGTATTTGCCCAGGAACACAGCCAGGAAAGAAGCTTCGCCCTCAGCGTTGGTCTCCACCTGCTCGATCAACTGACCTGTGGCATAGCGTAAAGTGCCGTCCAGCGTGGAAATATCTTCCTCGGCGTACATGGAATAGACTGCCCCGGAAAGGCCGGTCATTTCATAGACAGGTTGGTAAAAATCTCCGGTTTTAGAAACGCTGGAAAACACTTCGCCGGATTTTTGCAGAGTGACCTGTCCCATCTGCGGAGTGTTTGATAGCTCCACGGTCACAGTCTTATAGGTGCCGTCAATCTTAAACTCCACAGGCTCCTTTGCAAGCACATAGCCGTAAGCGCTTACCTGCTCGTACAAAGCATAGGTGCCATAGCCCAGCGTGTCCGGCAACATCAATTTCCCCGTCACATCGGTGTAGAAGACTACAATATCCTGGGGCGTGGGGTAGTTGATATGCTGGCTTACCCATTTGCCGGAGGTCAAGTCTTTAATCTTAAATCCGATGCCGCTGGCGGGAATGGTACGGCCTGTTGTAATATCTGTAAGTTTGTCAATGATCTTGGACAGAGAAGGAGGCCAGGAATTCAATAGGAG
>CAZMFF010000024.1:0-41579 GCA_964565505.1 uncultured Acutalibacter sp.
CGGGCTTCTTCAAAGCAGATTGTTTATGATAAAATAACAGCAGCTAAAACTGCTGTTATTCTGGAAGAACCCCTCAGCCTGTGAAACAGGCTGCTTTTGCTGACGCAAAAGGCCGGGCTTCTTCAAAGCAGATTGTTTAATGGAAAATAGCATTAAGCGTTTCGCAAAGGAAACGACTGGGAAGGATGATCCATTTGGAACTGTTATTTGATCTGCCCGGCTTCAATTTTTTTGGAGAGGGAAACACCTGGACCGGCAGCCGTACCAAAAGCAGAGAGGAGCAGATCCTCCTGCGGGCCCGCATCGTCCCCGATAAGCAAGCGGGGCAGCTCACCGCCCAGCTTTGGAAAAACCAGGATGTGTGCTTTGAAAAAGCAAAAGAGGTGGAAAGCCGCAGCTTCCCCCTCAAGGCGGAATCTTTAGAGGAGATCCAAAGCTGGCTTAGCGAGGAATACGAGAAGCTGTAATCACCCTTTTCTTTCTTTTCCCATAAGATGGGAGAAGAAAGGCGGGGGATGCGGCATTGGAATTTCTTTTTTCATTTCTCCAGGCGGCTTTTCTGGCCGCCGCTCTTTCTCTGGATGCCTTTGTAGCGTGTTTTGCTTACGGCAGTGAAAAGATCCGGATCCCTTTTCTCTCCGCCCAGGTGATCTCCTGCGTGTGCACCGGCGTCATCGGCTTTTCCCTATTAACCGGTACCCTGGCGCGGGGATGGATCCCTGAAAAACTCAGCACGCTGGTTTGCTTTTCCCTGCTGTTTCTTCTGGGACTTTCCAAGCTTTTGGACAGCTTCACAAAATCCCTTTTCCGCAGGCACAGTGAGTTTAACCGACAGGTCCGGTTCCGGATGCTCAACCTGCGCTTTGTTCTGAGTCTCTATGCAGACCCGCAGAAAGCAGACCGGGATCATTCCAAAACCATCTCTCCCAAAGAGGCGGCCGCTTTGGCCATAGCCCTTTCTCTGGACGGAGGCGTGGTGGGCTTCGGCGCGGCTTTGGGACAGCTTAACTTCTGGTATGTTCTTTTCTGCTCTCTGTTTCTGGAGACCCTGGCTGTCCTGCTGGGAGCGCGCCTGGGGAACCGGGCGGCAAAAAAGCTTCGGTTTAACCTTTCCTGGCTGGGAGGCGCCCTTTTGCTCCTGTTAGCCTTTTTAAAGTTATGTTAACTGAATCAAAAGAATTCCCGCAAAAGCGGGATCCAAAGAATAGACACTCAGGCTGAAAATTTTTCTAAAAATGTCTTCACATGTTACATCCTATCTATAAGGCCAAACAAGGCTGCCGCAAAGTGTACCACTTTGCGGCAGCCCTTTTTCTGAAAAGCCAGATCATATTTCTTCCTTTTCCCAGCCGAGGATCCGCTCTTTCATTTCATTGATCCCCAAAATTCCATAGGCGAAACCCGAGGGGTTCGCCTTTTCCGTTCACAGCTGAGAATACTGTTCCCAGCTGAGGATCCGCTCTTTCATTTCATTGATCCCCAAAATCCCATAGGCGAAACCCTTTCTTACCAGCTCCGCGGGCACAAATTCGTCATATTTTTCAAACAGCGGCACCTCTCCTGGGTATATCAGCTCCATAGGGTCCAAGGGCTCCTTTACCGTTTCACAGAGCACTCTGAAAAACTCCTCTCGGGTAACCTTCATCTTGAACTGGATGAAATAGGGCCGGGAGGAATCCATTCCGCTGAGCCGCAGCTTTTCCCCGCATTTCAGCTTTAAAAACCGTTCCAACGCCAAAAAGGCATAGCTGCCAAGCCAGGGGAACAGGCACCACATATCCCCGCCCAGGCAGACAAGAGGCGTTTTTGCCGCCCCGGAATTCTCCGCGGCATGCCTGGCGTTTTGAAGCCTTTCCACCGCGTTTTTCATCAGGTAGGGATAGGGTTTTCTCTCCTCCAGCACTTTTTTCATCCGCATGAGTACCTTTGTGTGGATATCCCCCGGGCACTGCCCGAAATAGGCCGGCACCTGGCCCTTCACCTCTTCACAGTAGACGAGGTGCCGCTTGTGGTCCACCTCTTCCACCACCCAGACATGCCCTGCCAGGGCGATCTTTTCTCCGACAGGCGGCGGCAGCACGATGGTGCCCAGCTCCTGAGAGCCCCAGCGCACGGTGTACTCCTCGTTTTCCTGAAAGACGGCGTAAAACTTAAAGGAATTGACGATCCTCTCCCCCGCAAGGCCGATGATGAGCCCGCCCTGCTCGGTTCTTTGCAGATGCCCGATCTCCAGAAGATGATAAAGGAGCTTTTTAAAGTCTTCCTGCGTCACCCGATGAAAATAGCTGAGGCTCAGTACCCGGGAGGCCAGCGCCGCGGCAGAAAGCTCTCCGCCGGAGGCCAGGGTGCTCATGGTCTGGTGATAGAGAAGACTGAAGGGCAATCTATCGAGCTTAGGCGGCTCCACCCAATGCTCTTCCCGATAAAGCTCTACAAGGGCGATGCCCTGCAGCAGCTTCCAGGGGATCGTAGAGGGCAGCAGCGCCCTGGCCTCCGGCTCATCCTCCCGCATGACAAACCACATTTCCGGCGGCTGGCCCCGTCTTCCGGTGCGTCCCATCCGCTGCAAAAAGGAAGAGACCGTAAAGGGCGCGTCGATCTGAAACGCCCGTTCCAGCCGTCCGATGTCGATGCCCAGCTCCAAGGTCGCCGTGGTCACCGTGGTAAAGGTTTCATCCTCTGATTTCATGGCCTCCTCCGCTGTTTCCCGGTAAGAGGCGGAAAGATTGCCGTGATGGATCATAAAGCGGTCCCGCTCGTGCCGGCTTTCACAGTATTGCCTCAGGGTGGTGGTGACCGCCTCACATTCCTCCCTGGAATTCACAAACACCAGACATTTCTTGCCTCTGGTATGCTCAAAGATATAGCCGATCCCCGGGTCGGCCTGCTTCGGTGCGGAATCTGTCGGGGCCTCCGGCACCGGCAGGGCTCCTTCCACTGTTTTATCCTCCGCCGCCTGAGGACCTGAAACAAAAAAGTGCTCCATGGAAAGGCGCCACTTGGTTTTCGCCTCCTCCACCCTAGGGATCACCGTCCCTCGCCCGGTCCCTGCGGCCAGAAAGCGCCCCGCCGCTTCCGGGTCTCCAATGGTGGCAGAAAGGCCGATCCGCCTGGGGTTCACCCCTGCCAGACGAGAAAGGCGCTCAATAAGGCACAGGGTCTGGCCGCCCCGGTCCGCCCGCATGAGAGAATGGATCTCATCGATGACCACAAAGCGCAGATCCCCGAAAAGCTTCGCAATGGCCGCGTGCTTGTGCATCAATAGCGCCTCCAATGATTCCGGGGTGATCTGCAAAATGCCGGAGGGCTTTTTCAGAAGCTTTTCCTTATGGGACTGGGCAACGTCCCCGTGCCAGTGCCAGACGGGGATCCCCGCCTCGGCGCACAGGTCGTTGAGCCGCAGAAACTGGTCGTTGATCAAAGCCTTTAAAGGGCCGATATAGACGGCCGCAACTGAACGGGGCATATCCTCAGAAAAGAGCGTCAGGATAGGGAAAAAGGCCGCCTCTGTCTTTCCGGAGGCAGTGGACGCCGTCAGCAGCACATTTTCTTCCGTGTTGAAGATGGCGTCTCCCGCGCCTGCCTGAATGGCGCGCAGGGCTTCCCAGCCGTTTCGGTAAATAAAGTCCTGTACAAAGGGCGCGTATCGGTCAAACACGTTCATGCCTGATCCACTCCTTCCGGCCTGTTTTAAATCTCAAACTCCGCAAACTCCTCTTCTACCTTCTCTTCCTCCAAAGGCGTTTTGGCATAGGAAAACTCCTCGGAATTGAGAAGCGCCGCCACATCGATCCCCGGGTTCTGGCAGGCGATGTTCAAAAGCTCAATAAAATCCCGGATCACCTCTCGGGGTGTAATGCGCTCTCCGGCGCCGATCCTGCCGAATTCGATCTCGATAAAACGCACCCGGTCCGCTTCAGTCAAAACCGAGTCATACTCAAACAGCTGGGCATGGATGTCGGAGAGCTTCTCCGTCAGCACCAGCATTTCCTCTGAAGAAAGAGGCGAAAGATGGATGACCGGAGCCAGCATATCCTTGACCCCTTCCTTGGAAAACCGCCCGTCCGCCAGGCGGGAGCGCAGGGCCTCATAGCTGTAAACGCCCCGTCTGGTGTCCTCGATGCACTGAGGCGTGCCGCACATAATGATCCCCAAATACTGCGCCTTGCCCTGAAGGGTGTCGTTGTACATGGTAAGGATCTTTTCGTAATTGTACTGCCGGGTGATGGCGTTGGGGATCTTATAGATATTCACCAACTCATCGATCAAAATCAACATTCCGCTGTAGCCGGCCTTTTTGAGAAAGGCGGAAAACAGCTTGATGTATTCATACCAGTCGTCGTCTGTGATCACGATATTTACCCCAAGCTCAGCCCTCGCCTCGGTCTTGTTGGCGTATTCTCCCCGGAACCACTTGACGACCTTGGCCTTTTCCTCATCATTGCCTTCCAGATAAGAGCGGTAATAAAGCGTCAGAAGCCTGGAAAAGTCAAAGCCATGGACCATCTCCTGCAAAGAGCCGATCACCTCAAATATTTTCCTTTCCACCAGCTTTGAAAACGCAGGGTCCTCCGGGGAAAGTCCGCTTTCTCCGGCCGCTTCACTCTGCACGCTGCTGATCCAGCGATCCAGAATCAAGGTAAGGGCTCCGCCCTCCGGTCTGGTTTTGGTGGAGAGGTTGCGGATCAGCTCCTTATAGGTGGCAAGCCCCTGCCCCTTTGTGCCCTGCAGCCGCCGTTCCGGGGAAAGGTCCGCGTCTGCCACCACGAAATTGCGGTCCATCACATAATTGCGGATAGTCTGCAAAAGAAAGCTCTTCCCGCTGCCGTACTTCCCTACGATAAAGCGAAACGAGGCGCCCCCCTGGGCGATGATCTCCACATCGTGAAGCAGCGCGTCTATTTCCACCTGCCTGCCCACCGTGATATAGGGAAGCCCGATTCGGGGCACCACGCCGCCCTTCAAAGAATTGATCACAGCCGACGCGATTCGCTTGGGACATTTCATCCTTCCACCATTCCTTTCAATTCTTCCTGATAATCTTCCACCAGCCGGACCTCTTCCCCGTCAAAAACGAGGACCGTGTCTCCAAAGCGGTCAAAAAGCTTTTCATTGATCCCATCCGCCAAAACAGAGAGCATCACTCTCTCCCGTCTCAAAAGCTGTGAAACGCTCTCCCCTTTAAGCAGCAGGCTCAGAAGCTCTGTCTCAACAGGGTCCAAATCTGACGGCTCCTCCGGCAGATTTTCCGCTTTCTCAACAGGTTTTTCTAGAAAGCTATATTGCTTTACATCCTTTAAACCCTCCGGCTTCTCCGAACGCGGCCGTGCCGCTTCAAGGCTGCCAGATTTCTCCTGGGAAGCCCGCTCCTCCGAAGGAAGCTCCTTCTCCTCTTCAGTCAAAAGCTTCTCCTGCGTCAGCTGGGCGGCCTGCCGGATCCCCTGCAGCCTGGAAAGATCGATTTCCACTTTGGGAAGAGCGTTCCGGCTTTTTTCCTCCAGCACTCCCTCGATCTCCTTCTCGATCATACCGGTCAGAAGCTTGGTGGCAGACTGCGCCTTTAATGGGGAAGAAAACTGATAGGCTTCCCGCATCATCGCGTCTATGGTTCTCAGAAGCGCTCCCAGCTCCTTGCTGGCTCCCCCTCCGGCAAAGGCGGTCCTGTAACGCCATTTCCCGTTTTTGCAGCTGAATTCCCGCAGATCGCTGATCCGATACTCATAGCTTTGATACCGCATACGGTCGTAAAACACAGCGGACTGAAACATCAAATAGGGATAGGAGCCGCCCCTTCCAAACAGCTTTTCGCACAGGCTGCGCTTTCTGTGCTTCTCATAGTACTCACTGAGCTTTAAAAACACCCTGCAGACGACAGCTTTTACATCCTCCGGATACTCCCTGTAAAACCGGGAGCGTTGGAAGTGATAGGTAGAAAGCGCCTCTATGGCGGGGAAAAGCCGATCCTCATCATACTCTTCCGGACGGTCCAGGACCTGCAAAAGGCTGTCCGTATCCCAATCGGAAACCTGCTCGAAAAGCTCCTTTTCCAGCCCGTAATAGACCACATAATCCTTGAGCCAAAGCCTTGCATAGCGGTCGATACTCTTGTCGATCTCCCGGTAAGCCGTCCAAAGCCTCTGTATGGCGTCAAATCCCTCCCGGACCGTAGAAACGCCGATCTGGTGGATCAGCTCATAGAAATAAACGAACACAAAGGAGAGGCTGGTCTCTCTGATCTCTCCCCTGCGCGCCTTTGTACGCCAGGAAAAATACCCTCGAAGCTGGAAGTCGTTCATTCCCTGATAAGTTGGAAAATAGCGGATAAACTGTCCGTGATAGTCAAAGTCATCCTCAAAATCCTCCATCAGCTTCCCCTGCCGGTAAAAAAGCTCGCCCGGAGAGCAATAAGAGTAGTAGGAGTCCGCGTATTCTCCCGCCAGCTTCCGCATTTCCCGGAAGATCGGCGGGGTAAACTCCTTCATCTGAGCTGCTGTTTTCAAAATAGGCTCATCGTGATACAGCTTGGAGCCGGATATTTTCCCTTCCCCCAGCTTTGGATCCTTAAGCAGCGTTTCGATCAAGTCTTTGATATCTCCCAAGCCTTTCCACCGCCTTTTCCTGTGAGCCTCGTTATCTTTTTATTATAGCAGTTTTCTCCCCTCTTCACAATAGCTCAGAGGAATTTTTCGAATATTTGTTCGTGCGTCTTTTAGCGTTTTCTGTTTGGTCCACGGAAGCCGCTGAAACAGGCGGAGCCTTGAATTTTCTTCAAGGCTCCGCTTTTCTTCAGGAAAGTTATTCATTGGGCTGCGCGACCAGAACGATCGGCTTCTCCTTTGGCCGCTCAAGGGGCTGCAGCCCTGCCAGTCGGTCTTTCGGCGGCTGTATATCCGGCAGAGAGGAAGCGGGGCTGTCCAGATAAAAATACGCGACGGTAGCCATGTCGTCACAGCGGTAAAAATTGATCCAGCCGTCCTGAGGCCATTCCTCCAGGCTTTTCCCGTACAGATGCTGATAGCCCTTTTGGATCCCGCCGTCACAGGTGACAAGAGTCATGGGAACCCCGGCTTCATACAGCTTTTTGACCGTCTGCCAGCTGCCTCCGCCAATGTCCTGGATCGTCACCTTACAATCCCGGTAAAAGTAAACCGGGTCACAGATATGAAAGCGGTAGAAGCTCCAGCAGCGCTGTTGGGAGTCGGCAATGAGACACCCCTGATATCGTCCGGCATACTCACCCTGACCCCAGGCGGTGCCGATATAGTCTTCCGTTCCGGTGCCCACCAGCGTGGGCAGTTCGCCGTCGCCGTCCAGATAGATCTTGACCTCTCCCTCTCCCCACCAGGTATCGCCGTAATGGGCGGGGGCGTTGACCAGAAACGATGCGCCAAGGAATCGCCCCTGGTCGGATACGCGCGGCAGGATGACATGGTCCTGCTCCAAAGCCACCGGATCGCTGCGGTGAAACCAGCTGTGAAAATAGAGCAGCTCTTCATCCGGCTGATCCTTAATAAGGTAATCCACATCATAAAACAGCCGTTCCATGTCCAGATCGCTCTCGTTTGTCAGGGTGATCTTTGCGCCGGTGCGAAACGGCATGGGCAGATAGCAGTTGAAGGAGCGCCCTTCCGGGCTTGCGAAGCACTCGGATTCAAACCGGACTCCGCGCTGGCCGCTGCACATAAAATCGCCCAGCGGGACCTCCACCGCCGGCTTCTCACAGCCGTCCCAATAGCAGCGCAGCGTAAGGGAACGCAGAGCCGCCGGGGACCGATCCCCGATGGTCATCCAGATCCTGCGGATCTCTCCCGCGCCCTCATGCTCCATCAGCGTAACGCTTTTCCCCGCGTACAGGTGATCGCAGGGGTGCCCCTTTGCGCCGTGATTCTCCCAACCTCCCGATCCCTTCTGCGCCTTTGGGTTTTCAAAGCTCGACCATCTTGTCTCGATGCCGTTTACTTTCTTTGCCAAATGCTGCATCATTCTCCCGTTTCCTTTCAAAAAACTTCCGTCCTTACTTTCCTGTACTCTTACGCTCATATCTCTCATCCCCGGCGGCAAATCCCGCTTCTTGCCTTTCACCTGCCGTCTGAACTCGGCTCTGTCATTTTATGATACCAGTTCCGCTTTCGCTTCTCAATAGTCCAGATCGTTTTTTCGAATATTTGTCTGTCGTTTTTTTCGGCTGTGCAAACGATTTTACACCGATTTTACAAAGAAGCGATATTGGATTTGACATTGGCAGGGTATTCTTGAGCCGTAATTTGAAGTAAAACAGAAAAGTCAAAGGAGAAATGTAAAATGAAAATCAGTAAGAGATGGATCGCTCTCGGTTTGAGTTGTGCACTTGCTCTCTCTGCGCTGGCCGGATGCGGAAACAAGAGCCAGAGCGAAGGGGCGGGATTTGACAAATCCAGCGAGATCGGCGTGATCACCCGGGAGGATGGATCCGGCACGCGCGGGGCGTTTATTGAGCTGTTCGGCATTGAACAGAAAAACGAAGCCGGTGAAAAGGTGGACTGCACCACCGACACAGCGGCGGTCACCGATTCCACTTCCGTGATGATGACAACGGTTTCCGGGGACCTGTACGCAGTGGGATACACCTCCCTCGGCACCATGGACAGCACTGTAAAGGCCGTTCAGATCGACGGCGTGGCCGCCACGGTGGAAAACATTAAGAACGATACCTACAAAATCGCACGTCCCTTCAATATCGCCGCAAAGGACGGGCTGAGCGAAGCGGCACAGGATTTCATCAACTTTATTCTGAGTGCTGACGGGCAGACGGTAGCAGAAGAAAACGGCTATATTTCCGTGGCAGACGCGCCGTCCTACAAGGAATCAGCCGTCACCGGTAAAATTGTAGTCGCCGGCTCCAGCTCCGTCACTCCGCTTATGGAAAAGCTCAAGGAAGCCTATCTGCAGAAAAATCCCAATGTAACCATTGAAATCCAGCAAAGCGACTCCTCAACCGGAATGTCAGACACGATCGACGGCACCTGCGATATCGGCATGGCCTCTCGTGAGCTGAAGGAATCCGAAACGTCAAAGGGCTTGACCTCCACCGTGATCGCCATGGACGGTATCGCCGTCATCGTCAATAACAATAGCCCTGTAACGACTTTGACAAGCGAACAGGTCAAGGCGATTTTCACAGGGGATATCACCGTGTGGAGCGACGTGCTGGAATAAGAAAAGCGGGCGGCGGAAGCCCTGCCGCCCATTTTTCGCGTTGAGGTGAAGAGCTATGAAGCATATCAAAGAGGATCTGATGCGGTTTCTGTTTTTTACCACGGCTTGTATTTCCATTGCGGCGGTGGTCTTGATCTGCATATTTCTGCTTGCCAGCGGTATTCCCGCCATACGGGAGATTGGCCTTTTCCGTTTTCTGTTTGGCACAAAATGGAAACCTGCAAATGGCCTGTACGGGATCTTGCCAATGATCATCGGCTCCGTATATGTGACGGCAGGGGCGCTGCTGATCGGCGTGCCGGTAGGAATTTTGACCGCAGTTTTTCTGGCGCGGTTTTGTCCGAAGCGTCTGTACCGCCCTATCAAGGGGGCAGTCAACCTGATGGCCGGTATTCCCTCTGTCGTTTACGGCTTTTTCGGCCTGGTGGTGCTGGTACCCTTTGTACGGGAAACCTTTGGCGGGCGCGGCCAAAGCATTTTGACAGCCTCAGTCCTGCTGGGGCTGATGATCCTGCCCACCATCATCAGTGTATCGGAAGCCGCCATCCGCGCCGTGCCCCCCAGCTGCTACGAGGGAGCCCTGGCGCTGGGAGCCTCCCATGAGCGAAGTGTGTTTTATACCGTGCTGCCCGCAGCGAGAAGCGGCATCTTCGCAGGTGTTGTCCTTGGGATCGGGCGTGCTGTAGGGGAAACGATGGCGGTGAAAATGGTTGCGGGCAATCAACCTGTCATACCGGACAGTATCCTTAACGGCGTTCGAACGCTTACCACCAATATCGTGCTGGAAATGGGATACTCCACCGACCTGCATGGAGAAGCGCTGATCGGGACCGCGGTAGTGCTGTTCGTGCTGATCCTGATCATCAATATTTCCCTGTCGCTGTTCAAAAGGAGGGTGCACTGAATGTCTGAAAGGATCCTGCAGAAAATCTGTGCCCGGCGGCGCGATCCGAAATCCGCCCTTCTGCGTTTGTCCGTATGGCTGGCTGCGTGTATTACTACAGCGTCCCTGCTGTTTGTGATCGGCTACATCCTGATCAAAGGCGTGCCGTACTTGAGGCCGGAGCTGTTCAGCCCTCATTATACAACGGAAAACGTATCCCTGCTTCCCGCGCTCCTCAACACCCTGTTTATGACCCTTCTCTCCCTACTGTTTGCCGTTCCCGCAGGTATTGGCGCGGCAGTGTACCTGACAGAATACGCAAGGCGGGGCAACAAGCTGATCGGCGTTGTCGCAATGACTGCCGAAACGCTGTCCGGCGTCCCGTCCATCGTCTATGGCCTGTTTGGGTCCCTGTTTTTCGTGAAATTTCTGGGGCTGGGGCTGTCCCTGCTGTCCGGCGCTCTGACCCTGAGCATTATGGTTCTGCCGCTCATCATGCGCACCACCGAAGAAGCGCTGCGAAGCGTACCTGACAGCTATCGCGAGGGCAGCTTCGGCTTGGGAGCGGGGAAGCTGCGCACCGTATTCCGTGTTGTCCTGCCAAGCGCGATCCCCGGGATCCTCTCCGGCGTGATCCTCGGAATCGGGCGCATCGTGGGAGAGTCTGCGGCGCTGATTTTTACAGCGGGAACGGTGGCGGAAACGGCGACCAGCCTGTTCTCTTCCGCACGGACGCTGTCTGTCCATATGTACGCCATTTCCAGCAACGGGCTGTACATTGAACAGACCTATGCCGCAGCCGTGGTTTTGCTGGCCGTTGTGATCATCATCAATGGACTGTCCGGCTTTGCCGCGAAAAAATTGGGAGGCGAAAAAACGGATGGATAAAATTTCAGTTGAAAATCTGGATCTGTTTTACGGGCAATTTCAAGCCCTCAAAGCGATCAACCTGCAAGTACAGCCAGGCGAGATCACCGCGTTTATCGGTCCGTCCGGCTGCGGAAAGTCCACGCTTTTGAAGACTCTGAACCGCATGAACGACTTAGTGGAAGGGTGCCGCATCAAGGGAAAGGTCCTGTTAGACGGCGAAGATATTTACGGAGCTATGAGCGTCAACCTTCTGCGCAGGCGCGTGGGCATGGTTTTTCAAAAGCCGAACCCCTTCCCCATGAGCATCTATGACAATATCGCCTTCGGGCCCAGGACCCACGGGGTACGCTCCAAGGCTGTGCTGGATGAAACTGTAGAACGCTCCCTGAAAGACGCAGCCATTTGGGACGAGGTAAAGGACAGGCTCAAAAAGCCGGCCCTCGGATTATCCGGAGGGCAGCAGCAGCGGCTTTGCATTGCCCGGGCGCTTGCCGTGGAGCCGGAGGTTCTGCTCATGGACGAACCTACCAGCGCTCTTGATCCCATCTCCACCGGAAAAATCGAAGAGCTTGCTCTGGAATTGAAAAAAAGCTATACTATTGTTATCGTGACCCACAATATGCAGCAGGCAGTCCGAATTTCTGATAAAACGGCTTTTTTTCTTTTGGGTGAACTGATCGAGACCGATGAAACGGAAAAGCTGTTTTCCATGCCGCAGGATAAGCGCACGGAAAATTACATTACAGGGAGGTTCGGATAATGCGGTCAAAATTTGATGAGCAGCTGGAATTGCTGAACAGGGAAATGATCACGATGGGCGCATTATGTGAAAACGCTATCGCAATGTCCGCAAAGGCCGCAGCCGAAGGCGAGCTCTCGCTGATAGGGCCCATCTTTTCCATTGCTGAACAGATCGATGACAAGGAACGGGAGATCGAAGCCATGTGCCTGAAGCTGCTTTTGCAGCAGCAGCCCGTGGCAAAGGATCTGCGAACCATCTCCGCCGCTTTGAAAATGGTGACAGACATGGAACGCATCGGGCATCAGTCTGCGGACATCGCCGAAATTCTTAAAATGGCAAATGTGAAAGTGTCCGGCGATACAGAAGAAGTACACACTATGGCAGTGGCCGTTATCAAAATGGTTGCCGAAAGTATCGATGCGTTTGTGAAAAAAGATATTGCCATGGCAAAGGCTGTCATGGCTTATGACGATACCGTGGACGGCTGCTTTGATCGGATCAAAAAACTGCTGATCGAGCGTTTCAGCCAGCCGGGAACTGATGGTGAGGAGACCATTGATCTGCTGATGATCGCAAAATATTTTGAACGCATTGGAGATCACGCGGTGAACATTGCAAAATGGGTCACCTTCTCTATTACAGGAAGAAAGGGCGAATGAGATCATGTGGCTGATTGCGGCAATTTTCTCCGCACTATTTGCGGGGCTGACTGCGATCCTTGCAAAATGCGGTATCAAAAAGATGGATTCCGATGTTGCCACAGCACTGCGCACCATCGTTGTGCTGCTGTTTTCATGGATCATGGTGTTCATCACCGGCTCCGCGGGGACCATTGCGGACATCAGTGCAAAATCTCTTCTTTTCCTGATCTTATCCGGGCTTGCCACAGGCGCCTCATGGATCTGCTATTTTAAGGCGCTGTCCATGGGCGACGTGAATAAGGTCGTTCCCATCGATAAATCCAGTACGATTCTCTCGGTGCTGCTGGCGATCATTCTTTTCGGCGAAACCCAGCATCTGGCAGTCAAGCTAATCGGCACCGCGCTTCTGGCTGTCGGTATTTTTCTGATGATCGAGCGCAAGACTTCCCAACAGGTGCAGCCGCAAAAAAGCTGGATGCTCTATGCGGTGCTGTCTGCTGTATTTGCCGCCTTGACCTCCATTCTGGCAAAGGTCGGCATCAGCGGGGTGGAATCGAATCTGGGAACCGCAATCCGCACCGGCGTGGTACTGACAATGGCATGGCTGATCGTATTGCTCAAGGGCAAGCAGAGTCAGGTAAAAACCGCCGGAAAGAGGGAATTGCTGTTCATTGCCCTGTCCGGCCTTGCCACCGGCGCGTCATGGCTGTGCTATTATTATGCCATTCAAAACGGGATCGTCAGTGTAGTCGTCCCCATCGACAAGCTGAGTATCCTCGTGACCGTGACGTTTTCCTTCTTTGTGTTCAAGGAAAAGCTCAGCCGCAAAGCCCTTTGCGGCTTGCTGCTGATGACAGCCGGGACCCTCATTATGGCGATATGGGCATAGACTGCGAGGTGATCGTGTGATTTTCTGTGTAGAGGATGACGGCAGCATCCGTGATTTGATGGTCTACACCTTGAACGCGGCCGGATTTGAAGCCATCGGCTTTTCAGACGGCGCGTCTCTCAGGGCAGCTATGAAGCAGCAGCGCCCGGAGCTTATCCTGCTGGACATTATGCTGCCCGGCGAGGACGGCATCTCCATTTTGAAAGACCTGCGCTCCCAAATGGCGGCGAGAAATATCCCCATCATTATGGCAACGGCCAAAGGCACTGAATATGACAAGGTGACCGGCCTCGATTCAGGGGCGGACGACTATCTCACAAAGCCCTTCGGCATGATGGAGATGGTGTCTCGGGTGAAAGCGGTTCTGCGCCGCAGCTCCGGTCAGGATGAACAAAAGCCCCTGCGGCTGGAAGGCCTGGAGCTGGACCCCCAGGCCTGTGTTGTCCACTTAGACGGACAGCGCGCAGACCTGACCCTGAAGGAATACAAGCTGCTGCTCACCTTTATGGAGAACACCGGCAGGGTATTTACCCGCGATCAACTGTTGGAAATCGTGTGGGGAATGAATTATACCGGCGAAACTCGAACAGTGGACGTGCACATTGGCACTCTGCGTACAAAATTAGGTAAATACGGCAGCCTGATCACAACCGTGCGGGGGATCGGTTACCGTATGGAGGACAGATTATGACTAAACGGATTTTTCGCTCCATTTGCCTTGTCGCCCTTGTGGTCTTTCTGGCATCTGCGGTTCTCATTATGGGCGTGCTGTACGGCTACTTCTCCGGCGTCCAGCAAAGGCAGCTGAAAATGCAGCTGGAGCTTGCGGCGCAGGGAGCCGTCAACGAGGGAGCAGCGTATTTCGATCATTTGAACGTGCAGGATTATCGCATTACATGGATCTCCGATGACGGAACCGTTCTTTTCGACAGCGAAGCCCCCAGCTCATCCATGGAGAATCATTTAGAGAGGGAGGAGATCCGCGAAGCCCTCAACGCAGGCTACGGCGAAAGCAAAAGGTATTCCGCCACGCTGATGGAACGCTCTCTCTACGCCGCGCAGCGGCTGAAGGACGGAACGGTTTTACGCCTGTCCATTTCGCAAAGCTCTGTTTTTACGCTGGTGCTTGGTATGGCCCAGCCCATATGCATCGTGTTTCTCGTTGCAGTGGTTTTGTCCATCACACTTGCTGTCCGCCTTTCGAAAAGCATTGTGCGCCCGCTGAATAAAATGGACCTGGATCATCCTCTGTCAAACGACAGCTACGATGAGCTTGCGCCTTTCCTGCGCCGCATTGACAGCCAACAGCGGCAGCTGCGCAGCCAAAAAGCGCGCCTGGAGCAAAAACAGGCGGAGCTGGATACGATCGTCGGCAGCATGAGCGAGGGTATGGTATTGCTGGGCGAGCAGGGAAAAATCGTCAGCATCAACCCTGCCGCCATGCGCTTATTGGGCGCAGACAAAGATCCCGTGGGCGCGGATATGCTCACCGTCAGCAGGAATCTGGATCTGCACGATATTTTATTGCAGGTACTAAGGGGGAACCGGGCAGTACAGACCCTGAGCCTGAAAACGGGAAGGTATCAGGTCAGCGCCAGCCCGATCCTGGCCGATGAAAAGGTGGCCGGCGCCGCCGTCTGCTTTTTTGACGTGACTCAAAGGGAAAAAGCGGAGCAAATGCGCCGTGAATTCACCGCCAATGTATCCCACGAGCTGAAAACGCCCCTTCACTCCATTTCAGGCTATGCAGAGCTGCTTCAAAACAACATGGTGAAAAGCGAGGACATTGTCCCCTTTGCCGGGAAAATATACGCTGAAGCCCAGCGCATGGTGCGGCTGGTAGAGGACATCATCAGCCTCTCCCATTTGGATGAGGGGGCCGATGATCTGCAGTGGTCACAGGCGGACCTTTACGACCTGACCCAGAAAGCGATAGGCAGTCTGGAAGCTGAGGCCCAAGCGGCAAATGTGGAGATCATTTTGCAGGGAGATCATCTTGATCTGTACTGCATACCGCAGCTTCTGTACAGCATTGTCTATAATCTCTGCGACAACGCGATCAAATATAATCGAACGGGCGGCAAGGTAGATGTCCATATGGAAAAAAAGGATGGCACCGTCATTCTTTCTGTCAGCGATACGGGGATCGGTATCCCGCCGGATGAACAGGAACGTATTTTTGAGCGGTTTTATCGAGCGGACAAGAGCCGCTCTAAAGAGGTCGGCGGTACCGGCCTTGGCCTTTCCATCGTAAAGCACGCCGCTATGATACACCATGCGGCCATTGAAGTGAACAGCACTGTGGGAAACGGGACTGTCATTACCATCTCCTTCCCCAATGATTCCGGCAGAAAATAAAAATCCGCTGTTTTCATAAAAAGCCCGTATGATATTCAAAGACTCCTCCCGTAAAAGGCGGCAGGAGAAAAACTTCAAAGAGAGGACAGAGCAATGAAGCATTGCGGAACCCAAAGATTAGAGACAAAACGGCTGATTTTGAGAAGATATCTGCCTGAGGACGCTGCGGCAATGTATCAAAACTGGGCCTCTGACCCGGAGGTCACTAAATTTCTGATGTGGCCGCCCCATGCAAGCCTGGAAATCAGCCGAAGCATAATAACTGACTGGATCAAGGAGTATTCCCATGAAAACTACTATCATTGGGCTATCGTGCCGAAGGGAAACGGCGACGAGCCCGTTGGGGATATTGCCGTGGTGGAAATGAAAGAAAGCACGGCAACGGTGCACATCGGCTATTGCATCGGGAAAGCCTGGTGGCATCAGGGAATCACCTCAGAGGCCCTGAAGGCTGTGATGGATTTTTTATTTGACACGGTAGAAGCGAATCGAGTGGAATCCAGGCACGACCCCAGAAACCCAAACTCCGGGAAGGTGATGGCAAAATGCGGAATGAAATATGAGGGGACTCTTCGCAGCTCTGACTGGAATAACCAGGGAATTTGTGACGCCTGCTATTATGCACTGCTGAAATCCGAGCGCTAGATGATAGTTTTGCCTATAAAAACGACCTTTTGAACAGCCCTTTGATCTGCTGCCCACAGGGACAGTAAGCATCGGATTGTGAAAAAAGGCTATGAAAGGATACAGTTATAGCTCTACAGGAAAAATTGCAAACCTGAAAAATCCGCAAACGGGTTTAATGCTCATGAGCCTTTTTCAGATAATGGTAAAAGTCGTTATAGGTATAATAATTTTCTTCCTGCGGCTGGAATTTTTCACATTGATGAAAATATTCCCTGCTGCGTTTGTGTGTTTCTTCTTCGTTCTCCGTGCAGAAAAACAGATCGCTTTTCTCTTTCGGGACAAGGTCACTGACGCAAAAAACTTCATTCATACCGTTTCCAACAGGACAAAAGCTTCCGTGCCTACAGGCCAGGCAGCATTTGAGCAAAACCCCCTGGGGCAGCCGGTTTTGCAAATCAGCAATGGCGTCCATCCAATAATCGTCCTTGCCTTTGCCGACATAAGCCTGATCGCCATAAATCAGATATGCTGTAACGCCAGTGGTATATCCATCGTCATTCTGACGAGCGGATACCTGTATATCAACTTCTTGTTCGCCCGCAGGCGTGATCAAGGTAACTTCAGATCGAAGAATGGACAGATTACCGTCTTCGTACCATGCCGGGCCGCGATATTCATCCCACTCTACCCTGACACGAGAGCAGACGAAAACTGTGAGAAAATAGGCAGGGCTGGTGGTTTCGATCTCTACTGCGATCTTACCGTTTTCATTCCGGGCGTGCAAGCCATCCAGATGAAAGCCATTTTTGCCTTCCCGAAGCAAAATCTCCTCGGCTTCTTTTCCATAAAAGTCAGTCCGGGGGCCATCATCGCAATCGTAACCCTTCAAGGACCGGACCTCAAGCTCTTTAAAAGTAATGAGGGCAGAGGCGATTTCCAGATCGTGGTCCTCAGGATTTTCAGCAGCTTCCTTGTGAATATTCAAATAATCTGCTTTGACAACAAGCTCTCCGTTTTCATAACTGTCAAGCTGGAACCAGGCGTCATGATACTCGAAATCCTTCAAACGGTTTTCCGAACAGTATTTCATCTTCATGCCCCTTTAACTTCCTTCCTTTTCATTTATCATACCATAAGGCCTTGTACCTAGCAAGGAAAAGTGCGGCCAGTGAAAAAGCAAGGCTTCCCACATACTCTCTCGATCCTCTCTTTGCCCTTCCTTTGCTTAAAAAATGCGGGAAAGAAGGGCCGCAACACATAAAGTGAGACAGCGATTTAGTTCAGGACAACGCCGTGAAATGGTGGATGGTGTTTCACGGAGTATGGCCCAGAGCAGGCCAGTTGCTCTCCACAACGACCACGGCCGGGACCTTTACCGGGTGATTCTTTGGGCTGTTCTGCCAGGAGGACGAAGGGGTCAGGGCAACCTTCATCGAATTTCGCCGTCAGTGGTAAGAGACAATGGAGGGTATAAAAACCGCCGCAAGAGCGAATCTTGCGGCGATGAAACCCGCTTGTCAGAAACGCCGCGCCATATTGCTGCTTGCCACGCCCTCCTTCTCGCGGCGTCCATGAATTCCGATCCGCAGAATTTGTTCGGCCGCGCCTCTGCTATTCCGACTATCTCCACCAAAACAAAAACCCACCCTTACGGGTGGGCCTTTGTTTTGGTGGAGATGGCGGGAGTCGAACCCGTTTGTCCGAAACGCGCCGCGTCACTTCTTCTGGACGCCGCTCTCTTCTCGGCGCTTTCCTGAAACCTGCTGCGCTGGTTTCGTTCGGCCGCATCGGTGCTTTCTCATTATCCCCACCAAAACAAAAACCCACCCTTACGGGTGGGCCTTTGTTTTGGTGGAGATGGCGGGAGTCGAACCCGTTTGTCCGAAACGCGCCGCGTCACTTCTTCTGGACGCCGCTCTCTTCTCGGCGCTTTCCTGAAACCTGCTGCGCTGGTTTCGTTCGGCCGCATCGGTGCTTTCTCATTATCCCCACCAAAACAAAAAACCACCCTTACGGGTGGGCCTTTGTTTTGGTGGAGCATAACACGCAATATCCGAACACGAGATAGTAGCCGTATTCTGCCCCGAAAGATTGAATGTGAGGACAATTCTTCGCCCATTGTCTCCATCATCAAACAGATAGACCGAGTTCACAAGAGTGTCTATAACCCGCCGCTTATATTCAATATCATTTATATCGCCGCTTTTGAACGAATGTAGCCAGTACATTATGCGCTCTTTCGTCAGGAGCGGCTTTTTCATTTCTTCACGGGCAATCTGACCCTCCACCTCGTTCTTCTCACTCTCAAGTTCTGAGAGTCTGTCCGTGGCAGCGGTAGACGCAACACCGTTCTCAAGAGCAGTGATGATGTTTTTTATTTTCTTCTGAATGTCTTTCAACTCGGATTGCAGCCCATCGAGATAGGCGGTGTCCGCAGACTCCTTTTCGATTATCTCCATTGCCTTTGTCGCAATGCGGTCAATGTTGTCATCGGTGAGAACATTTTGGACGGTGAATTGAACAACAAAGTTTTCTATCCAATCTTTCTTTTCTGTCTTTTTGGTACAGTTATGTCTGGTCTTTCGTTCCACGCATTTGTAATAATGATGAACTACCCCTGTTTTTGAAGTCCCACTTTCGCCAACCATAGGTGATTCACATTTTCCACAAAACAGTTTGGTTGTGAGTAAATAGTCTTCTTTTGATTTTGTTCTTGCACGAGCTGTGTAATTGTGTTCTAACATTGCTTGAACTTTCTCGAATAAAGGTTTGTCGATAATGGGAGGAATACCATCTTCGATGACAACCCCCATAAAGCGATACACACCAATATATTTGTCATTTTTGAGAATTGTGCGGAGACTGTTCTTATTGAATGGTCTCCCTTTGATAGTTTTATATCCTTTTTCGTTGCAGGTGTTGATAATCTGCGTGGCAGACATACCATCGGCGTACATTTGATAAATCTCTTGTACAATTTTTGCCCCAACAGGTTCGATTTGATATTTCTTATCGTCTCCTACAGTATAGCCCAAGAGTTGACACGCTCCTCCTGTGGCGAGTCCCTGTAGGGCGTTTTCTTTTAGTCCACGCTTGATATTGCGAGACAGATTCTCAGAGTAGTATTCAGCATAACCCTCAAGGACAGATTCAAGGATTATGCCCTCTGGGGTATCCGGCATTGGCTGTTTCGCATAGTAGACTCTGACACCGTTCTTTTTGAGCTTTGCTTTATAGATGGCTGAGTCATATCGGTTTCGAGCAAAACGGTCAAGGGTGTACATGATAACAGCGTCAAACTGTCCCTTTTCACTGTCTTTGATGAGACGCTGAAAGCTCGGACGATTATCTGTTTTTCCCGAAATCGCCCTATCACAATACTCTCCAACTACCACCATATCATGCTTTAAGGCGAAATCATGGCACTCTCGAAGCTGTCCCTCAATGGACTCGTCTCTTTGGCTGTGGCTCGAATATCGAGCATAAATTACCGCTTTCGTAATCTCACCTCCAACTCTCGCTTCCTACGCAAGATTTCTATTGGGATTATTTTGCTTTGCTTCAACTGTCTGCTTATCCCCCTCTAATTCTTTGCGGTTCTCGAACTCATACACTGCTGTCATAAACTCATGCTTGTCTCTGCGGGGCAGAGAGCGATAAATTCGCAAAATATCTTCTTCGTCCTCATTGGCAGGGATAGCTTCGCCAATGAGGTCTTCTTCGTCTGCAAAGAAATCCATGACAGAACAGTTCAATTCGTGAGCAAGCTCTATCAATTCTGACTCTTTCGGCAGCGAACCCTTATTGATGGCAGTGACAAAAGAAGATGAACCTTTGACTTTTTTAATCACAGTCGTCAGGTTTGTTCCTCTTTCTGCACAAATACGCTTGATGTTATCTGCGAAAGTCATAATAATTCTCCTCTCAAAAATCCAATTCGCAATTTTTGAATTTTCCTATTGACAATTCGTGATAAAAGAATTATAATAACAATCAGAAGTTCGGAAATCACGAATTGACAATAAGAAACCGACCTCGCAAAAGTGGCTTTTTGCGAAGTTGAAAAGGCAACTGTACTAATAAGAATAATAACATACAATTCGCCTATTTGTCAAGAGAGTTCTGGATTCAAGAACCAATGAAAGGAGGAAACCCTATGGGTCAGATTCAAGAGAGAATGAAAAGGCTCGGTATGAAGCAGGTAGATTTAATTCTGGAACTGCGTAAGCGAGGTATCACAGTTCAGCCCCCTGAAATGTCGAGTATCATTCGAGGTGTTTGTACCTATCCCAAGGCGAAAGTCGTTCTCGATGAATGCGACAAGATTCTCTCTGAATTGGAAACAGCTTTGAAGCTGATTTCTGCGAAGCCCTCTTTAAGAACAACGGGTTTTGGGTGCATAACCTCGCCCAAAATCAAGCAGGACAACCCGCCGATGTGATAGCGGTTAAAAATGGTAGAGCATATCTTATCGACTGCAAAGTGTGTAGCAAAAAAGGCTTTCTTCTGTCTCGTGTAGAGGAAAACCAAGACCTGTCGATGAGCTTGTGGAAATCCTGCGGCAATGATGATGGGTGGTTTGCTCTCCTCATGAACGGGCAGGTGTACATGATACCTCATTCTGTTATGAAGAACCTGCAAAACTCAAAGTCCATTTTGAACGCAGATGACATTTTAGAACACGGCACACTGCTCGAAGAATGGGTGAAAGAAACATGAAAGTAATTGTTTCAAATACCCTTGCAGTCGAAGACCCTACCCAAGAAGCTATCCAGTGGTGCAAAAAGACACTGACCATACCGAACCCTGAGTACAACAAAAAGGTGCGTATTCTCTGACAGAGACAGGCAGGGTCATTCATAAGATACACCCGAAACGCCTGACTGCTATGCGGAGAAAGATGGAGAAATTGGTACATATTCTCGAAGAAGCAGATTTTGACAACTGGTATCATTGAAGATGGTGAAGTTACCAAGGAAATGCTCGAAAATCTGAGTAATAATAAAGGAGACGATGACGATGAGTAACAGTTCATTGGTGAATTACACCAAGATTTCTCCCAATAGGACAAGCCCCCGCAATCATAAAATCGACACCATTTCCATTCATTGCGTGGTGGGTCAATGTAGTGTGGAGACATTGGGGAGCGTTTTTGCCCCCGCTTCCCGTCAAGCCAGCTCGAACTATGGCATCGGTTATGACGGCAAAATCGGTATGTATGTCGAGGAAAAAGACCGTTCTTGGTGTACTTCTTCTGCGTCCAATGACCACCGTGCAATCACCATCGAGGTTGCGAGTGATACATACCACCCGTACAAGGTCAATGACAAGGCGTATGCCGCTCTTGTCAAACTGCTTGTAGACATTTGCAAGCGCAACGGAATTGCAAAGCTCGTGTGGTCTACGGACAAGAACAGCCGTGTAAATCACCTGAATGGGTGCAACATGACAGTTCATAGAGACTATGCAAATAAGTCTTGCCCCGGAGATTACCTCTATAATCTGCACGGTCAGATTGCTTCCGAAGTCAATGCCATCTTGAATCCTGTGAAAAACCCTGCGAGAGAGGAGGAAACCAAAATGAGGTTCAACAAGATTTCTGAAATGCCTAAATACGCACAACCCTCCATCGAGAAGTTGTGTGACAAAGGAGTGTTGAACGGAAGCGGTGGCGAAAAGGACGAGAATGGTCGCCCCGCAGACCTCAATCTTTCTGAGGACATGATTCGTATTTTTGTTGTGAATGACAGAGCTGGCATTTACGACTAAAATAAGAAAAGAGGAGGTAAGCATTTAGCTTACTTCCTCTATTTCTATGACAAATCCGAAACAGTGCTTTACAAAAAACAAAGGGTTCGGATTTGCACCGTATGGTGGAGATGGCGGGAGTCGAACCCGCGTCCGAAAGATAATTACCAAGGCTTTCTACGAGCGTAGCTTTTGTTTTAACATTCCCTCAAAGCAGCGCCCAAAAGCAGGCTTCGCTCTTTGGTAGCCTTTATGCCGTGACGGGGTTAAAGGCGTGGCCCCGTTCACGTTCACCGCTGAGTTACGCCTTTATCTGAGCCGCGGTACTCCCAGAAAAGACGGCTGCCTTTTAATTAGGCAGCAACCGCCATATTAAAGTTAATATTGGAGGTTTTGTTAGAAGTTTTGTCGTTTAATTTTAAACGCGCGGTTTTTAAGCGGTCCGCGCCGCTGCTCGCTTACCAGGGCTCTCGTCCCCCGTCGAAACCTTTACATCCCCAAATATAGATACTGGACGCCGGAAAGGGCGTTGAATGTTTTTCTATTATAGACGCTTTCCACTCCTTTGACAAGTGGAATCTGTCGGAAATCGTATCCGCCGATATCCTTCCGTTTTTATCTATTCTTCAGCGGTTGCGCTCCTTTAAGGTGCGCTCAATATCCCGCTTTGCCGCTTTCTCGGCCAGATCTGCTCTTTTGTCGTAAAGCTTTTTACCTTTACAGAGCCCGACCTGCACCTTGACCTTGGAGGCCTTAAAATACAAAGACAGAGGGATCAAAGAATAGCCCTGCTGCTTTGTGATCCCGTACAGCCGCAGGATCTCCCGCTTGTGCATCAGCAGTCTGCGCACCCGCATAGGGTCGCGGTTGAAGATATTTCCGAAATCATAGGGGCTGATATGGCAGCCGTTCAGAAGCAGCTCGCCGTTCACCACGGAGCACCAGGCGTCCTTCAGGTTGACTCTTCCCTGGCGAAGAGACTTGACCTCTGTACCCAAAAGCTCGATCCCGGCCTCAAAGCTCTCTTCCACAAAATAGTCGTGGTAGGCCTTTTTATTCTGTGCGATCGTCTTCGTATTTCCCTTTTCCGCCATACCTGCCCTCCTTTCACATTCTGGATCTTTCTTTTTCCGGCCGCTGCCGCCGATCCAACTACCGGTTACCTACAGCTCCTGCCTGCCTTCCATGGCTCTCTGCAGCGTCACTTCATCTGCATATTCCAGGTCTCCTCCTACCGGGATCCCGTAAGCCAATCGAGTCACCTTGACTCCCAAAGGCTTTAAAAGCCGGGAAATATACATGGCGGTGGCCTCACCCTCCACAGTGGGATTGGTGGCCATAATGACCTCCTGCACCCCTTCATCCACGCGGGCCAAAAGCTCTTTGACCTTCAGCTGATCGGGGCCGATGCCGGAAAGGGGCGAGATCGCTCCATGCAGTACATGATAGAGCCCGTGGTATTCTCCTGCCCGCTCCAGTGCAAACACATCTTTAGGCTCCTCCACCACACAGATCAGAGAGCGGTCCCGCACCGCGCTGCGGCAGATGGGACAGAGCTCGCTGTCTGTCAAATTACAGCAGACGCTGCAATAGTGGATCTTTTCGTGAGCCTCTAAAATGGCGCCGGCAAAAGCCTCCGCCTGGTCCTTTGTCATGTCCAGCACATGATACGCCAGGCGCTGTGCCGATTTATGTCCGATCCCGGGGAGGCTTTCAAATTTCTCCACCAGCCCCTCCAGGGGGGCTACATGATATCCCGCCATCAGAACAGCCCCGGCAGATTCATCCCGCCTGAAAGGGAAGCCATCATAGTTTCCTTCTCGCTTTCAGCGCTGCGAAGAGCTTCATTCACGGCGGCCATTACCAGGTCGCCCAGCATCTCCGCGTCCTCCGGGTCGATCACTTCCGGTTTGATCTCGATCGATTTCACCTCCAGCTTACCGGTGACGACTGCCTTTACCGCGTCGCCGCCGGAGGTGGCAGAGTATTCTTTTTCTTCCAGCTGTGCGGAAACGGCCTCCATCTGCTCCTGCATTTTCTGGGCCTGCTTTGCCAGCTGCTGAAGGTTAGAGGCGCCGCCGCCTCCATAGCCCTGGGGAAGTCTTGCTTTCATTTTGATCTCTTCCTTTCTCAAATTATCAGGATGCTTTCATTCCTCTTCTTCAATATCGATCCCAAGATCCCGGGCGCGGCGCTCCACCTCGCCCAGAAAATCTTCTTTTTCCGGTTCTTTGGAAGGCTTTCGATAGGGCCCCAGCTTATACACGCGCCCCGTCACATGGCGGATCGCCTCCCGCATTCTCTCACGCTGCTCCGGCCTCTTTAAAAGCTCGAAAGCAAGCTCAGGCGCTTCGATCAGCATATATTCTCCGTTGATATAGGCAGACGAGTTTGAAAACGCCATGGCAACGCTTTTGGTGCTTCCTTTGATGACCTCCAAAATTTCCGGCCAATCCAAAAACCTTTGAGCACAAGCGGAAAGCTCTTCAATAGACGGCGCGGCAGAGGAGCCCTGTTTCGGGGGCGGCTCCTTCTGCTCTGTGCTCTCCGAATTCCGGCTTTCCTCTTTTGCAGGCGTCTTTCGCTCATTTGCTTCAGGCTCCAGGGAGGCCGCCTCCTCCAAGGGGGGAGAGGCCTGCGGGGAAGGCTCCTGAGAAACAGGGATCATTTCGGCTTCTTCAGGGGGCTCCGGCGGAAGGGTCCTCTCCCCTTTTGCAGGCATTTCTCTGCTTTTAACGGGCCCAGCCCCATTCTCCAGAGCCTCCAGGCGGCGTAAGATCGCCTGCAGGGAGGTATCCACTTCCGCACAGCAAAGGCGTACCAGCGCCATTTCAAGCTCTGTTCTGGGATTTGCATAGCGCATTTTCTGCAGGGTGTCCTCCAAGGTATCCAACCCATGCAGAATAGCGGACAACGGCATGGCAAGAGCTTGTTTTGTCATGGCTTCCTGCTCCTTTTCCGAAACCGATAAAAGAGCAGAAGTGTCTTTCATGGTTTTCAGAAGCATGAGCCCTCTGAAATATTCCGCCAGCTCTTCGCAAAGGCGGTTCATATCCTTTGACTCGCGGTACAGGGAATCAACCGCTGAAAGCGCCTTCGCGGCATCTCGCCGAAGGACGGCGTCCGCAAGCTCGAAAAGATAGTCTCTGGCGGCGACTCCCGCCGTCTCGCTTACCACGGAAAGGGTGACATGGCGTTTTCTGCCGAGGCACTGGTCCAGAAGGGATAAGGCGTCCCGCATGGCTCCGTCAGCCACCCGCGCGATCAGCAGCGCCGCATCCCGGTCAAGTTGTGCCTCTTCCTTTAAAGCGATCTCCATCAAGCGCCCGGCCATCTCTTTAGGGTCGATGCGGCGGAAGTCGAACCGCTGGCAGCGGGAAAGGATGGTGGGAAGGAGCTTGTGCACCTCTGTGGTTGCCAAAATAAAGATCACATGGGCAGGAGGCTCTTCCAGGGTTTTCAGCAGCGCGTTAAAGGCCGCTGCGGAGAGCATGTGTACCTCGTCGATGATATACACCCGGTACTTGGCCGAAGCAGGGGTAAAATTAGATTCTTCAATGAGAGAACGGATGCTGTCCACGCCGTTATTGCTGGCGGCGTCGATCTCCACCACATCCAGGATCGAACCGTCCTCCAGCCCTCTGCACATCTCACATTTTCCGCAGGGATCGCCGTTTTGCGGGTCCAGGCAATTCACTGCCCTGGCCAAAATTTTCGCGCAGGTGGTCTTGCCTGTCCCCCGTGAGCCGGTAAACAGGTAGGCATGGGCGATCCGGCCCTGCATCAGTTCATTTTGCAGCGTTGCGGTCACCTGGGGCTGACCGATCACATCGAAAAAAAACTGAGGCCGGTATTTGCGATACAGTACTTTGTACACAGCGCTTCTCCTTCAGAGAGACTTAAAACAAAAACAAGGCCGGACATGCGGTAAAATATGGAAACGGACAGGCGACCTGCATCGCCCGGGAACATCCGCTTAATGCTGCTCGGTTCCCCGCCTGACATGGTTCACGGCGACCCGCCGCGCAGACCTGTCCGCTCCCATATTCCACGGCAACCGCCCGCTGCCTTGCTTTTTCAAAACCACCTGCCCAAAGAGGACCGCCGCTGTACGCAGGGCGTTTCGGCGTCGTCTTTGGAGGGTCCAATTTATTATATCCGTTTTCCGGTTAAAAAACAAGAGGGAATTCCCAAGAAACAGGGAAGAGCGCTATCCATTCAACTCATGAAAATTCCGGTTGACAGCACAGCGGCAGAATACTACAATAAATCTCGGAAAAAGGGCTCTTGACCGCAAAAAGGAGAGAAACAAGAAAATGAAGCTGAGAAAAGCAGAGCTTTCCGACCTTTCCGCCATTGAACAGATCTATGAGGACGCGAAGGCCTCTCTGCGGGGCCGGGGGATCGACCAATGGCAGGACGGCTATCCAAACCGGGGATCCGCCAGGGAGGATATAGAAGCCGGCACCGGCTATGTGCTGGAGGAAGACGGAACGGCGGTGGCTACGGCCTGTCTTGCCTTCGGCACAGAGCCTACCTATGAGACGGTTTACGAGGGAGCCTGGGAAGGAAGCGGCAATTATGGATTTTTGCACAGGGTGGCCGTTTTAAGCGCGAAAAAAGGAGGCGGAGCCGCCTCCCTGTTTTTTAACGAGCTGAAACGCCAGGCAAGAGATCGGGGGATCTTCATTCTCCGTGCAGACACCCATGAGGAGAATCTCCCCATGCAGCGGGTACTGGAGAAAAACGGATTTTCCCGAAAGGGGATCATCTATCTGGCCGACGGAAGCCGCCGGGCGGCCTATGAATGGATCGATAAAGGCTGACCGAACAGAAAGCGGATCACTTCAGCCGGATATAAAACTGAGGAGAGCTGTTCTGGTCTTTTCTCTCTCCCTGGATCTCAAACATATCCAGGGAATCCAGGAAGGGCGTGAGCTTGGAAAATCCAAAGTTTCTGACATCGAAATCCGGGTACCGTTTCCCCAGAAGATTCCCCACCTTGCCCACAAAGATCCAGTTGTCTTCGTCAGAGTTCTCCTTCACAATGGTGCGCAGGGCTCTGCGGATCACCCGGATCCCGGTTTTGGGCTCCTCAAGGGATGTCTCCCCCGTGCGGGGCGCTTCTTCCTTGCCCTTTCCCTTTCCGGACTTTGCCCGGGAGACAGTTTTCCGTTCCTTCGGCTTCTGCCTTTCCTCGCTCTCCTCTTCATCCGCGGCCGCTAAGATATCCAGATACTTAAATTTATTGCAGGCGGAAATAAAGGAATTGGGCGTCTTGCTCTCTCCCATGCCGATGACGGTCATGCCGGACTCTCTCAGGCGGGCGGCAAGACGGGTGAAGTCGCTGTCAGAGGATACCAGACAAAAGCCATCTACCTTATCGGAATAAAGGATGTCCATGGCGTCGATGATCATGGCGGAGTCCGTGGAGTTTTTCCCCGTCGTATAGCTGTACTGCTGAATGGGCAGCACAGAGTTATCCAAAAGCGCGCTTTTCCAGGAAACCAGAGAAGGATTGGTCCAATCTCCATAGATCCGCTTATAGGTGGCTACACCGTCTTTGCTGATCTCGTCCAGGATCAGCTTGATATACTTCACGGAAATATTGTCTGCATCGATCAGCACCGCAAATCTTCCATCGCCTGCCATTATCCTGCCTTCCTCTCTTTGAAGAAAAGTGTTTGCCGAAGCAAAGAATTTATGAATGTGGATCCTTTGCTTTTAGTATAAAAGATTTCCGGAAAAAAGACAACCGGAGATTTAAACGCTCTCCATTTGATCAGGAAAGAGTTAAAAAGCGCCCAAATGCGCCTGCCGCCGAATGACAAAAGCGGCGCACTCATTGGGTCCAAAAAAGGAGGAAACCCATATGTCTCTTCAAGCAGTCAAAGAATACCTTGCTCCCTTCGGCCTTGCAGACCGGATCCTGGAGCTTCCCCGATCCAGCGCTACCGTGGAGCTGGCCGCTCAGGCTCTGGGGTGCGAGGGGGCCCGCATTGCAAAAACGCTGGCTTTTCAAAAGGAAGGCGCCCCCTGTTTGATCGTTATGGCGGGGGATGCCCGGATCGATAACGGAAAATACAAGAGCACCTTTCACGAAAAAGCCAAAATGCTTACGCCTGAGGAAACGCTGGAACAGGTCGGCCATGCGGTAGGCGGAGTGTGTCCCTTTGGGATCGACCCCAAGATCCCCGTGTATCTCGACAACTCCCTAAAGCGCTTTGAAACCGTCTTTCCCGCCTGCGGCAGCGGGAACACCGCCATTGAGCTCACCCTTTCCGAGCTGGTCTCCTGCTCCCGCTCTCAGGGCTGGGTGGATGTATGCAAGGGCTGGGAATAAGATCCCTTTCATGGATAAAAGCGCCGAACCCGGAGGTTCGGCGCTTTTTTCAATAGGCCTTAAAGCAAATATTCAAATCTACATTCCCAATTCCCGGGATCGTTCCGTTTTCCGTGTACTGCCAGATACGAAAATCATAATAAAGGCTGGGAACACTCTGGTATTCCGCGTACCAGAAATCGTAATCCTTCAGCTTGGAAAGGTCCAGCAGCTCGTAAGCCATCGTCTTATTGAAATAGACGGCCGGTATTCTTCCCGCATCCTTGATCCGCCTGCAGAAAGCGGCGGCAAAGGAAGTGACCTGCTCTCCTGTGATCTGATAGGCCCGCAGGTTTTTCGCCGGAAGAGATTCGCTGGGCATCGGGCGTTCCCAATCGAATATGACCGGATAGCGAAGCTGGCGGTTTCCCAGCGTCTCCAATACGAAATCAGCCTCCGCAACCGCTTCCGCTTCCGTGATCGCCTGAGAAAAAAAATACACGCCTACCTGAAGTCCGGCAGCACAAGCCTCCTCCAGGTTCTTTTCAAATTTCTCATCCACATACATCAGGCCCTGAGTATATCCCCGATGACCCAAACGCAAAATCGCAAACTCCACGCCGGCGCCCTTTACCTGCGCCCAATCGATATCGCCCTGATACTCCGATACGTCTACGCCCAGCGCGGCGTCCAGATCGCTGTATGTAATGATCCCGTTTTCCTCGTGGAACTTTTCCTTATCATACTGATTCTTGGGAAGGTCAAACTTGGGGATCAGCCGCTCTCCCTCGTAGATATCCTGCACCAGAAGCTGGCCCTGCGGCGTTTCCTGACGGTTATTTCCTCCCGGCCCCTCCTGGGAGCCTTTTCCCTGCAGGATCACCGCTGCAGACACAATTGCCGCCAGGATGATCAGAGCGAAAATAGAAATAATATATAGTTGCTTTCTCTTGATATCTTTCATGCTTCTCAGTCTCCGCCCCTTTATAAGGATCCAGACATTTCTCTCCTCTAAGGCAAATAAAATTTATTTTCAGGAATTATAAGCTTCCATGGCGATATTGACCGGGACCTTTTCCGTGATCCCCGGCACATCGCCCTCGTTCGTATACTGCCAGATCTTATAGTTGTAATAAAAGCTGGGCTCTTTTTTATACTCCGAATACCACAGATCGTATCCTGAAAGCTTTGACAGATCCAGCACCTCATAGCCCATCTTTTTGTCCGCGAAATAACACGCTGTAAAGCCAGCCTTGCTGATCTTATTGCAGAAGGCACCGATGCAGGCGGTGATCTGATCTCCCTGGGCGTTTTTCGTGCGGGGAGCCCCCTTTGACTCATCCACATTTTCCACATACTCCCAGTCAAAGGCAATGGGATAATTGACCTGGTGGCCCTGGATCTGCTGAAGCACAAAGCTGGCCTCTTCCTCCGCTTCCGCCTGGGTCATTGCCTGAGAAAAGAAATAGACGCCCACCTTGATCCCGGCCTGTGCGGCGCCGGTGATATTGTCTTCAAACTTGCTGTCCGGCTCGATCTGTCCGCGCCGCCAGCCTCGAAAGCCCACCCGGATCATGGCGAAGGACACTCCGCTTTCCTTCACCATATCCCAGTTGATATCTCCGTGATTCTGGTTGACATTGATCCCCAAAGCGGATTTTCCGTTTTCGTAGGTGATGACGCCGTTTTTCTCCGTGAACAGCTCGCTTTTATAGGTGCTGGTGGGGATATCGTACCTGGGAATGGTGATCTTCCCGTCGTTGACATCGTCGATCACCCAGGTATCGCCTTCACCGTCCCCTATTTTCTGGACAGCGCTGGTTCTGGGTCCCCGTACCAGCATAACTGCCGCCACGATCACCAAAATGACCACCAAAAGCCCGATACAGGCCAAAAACAAATTCCTTTTTTTCGTAGCATCCATAAGTTCGGTCCATTCCTTTCGAAAAAGATCCTTTTCGACCGCGATTTCTCATACTTTTTACTATTGTACACGAAAAAGGTCGAAAGCGCAACAGGAATTCCCCCGGTTTCCTGGAATTTACAGAGCCCTCCCCCTTCCTTTTCCCAAAAAGAAGCGAGAACCGTCTTTTCAGCTTGCATCTGATCTCCAAAATGTGATACACTGAGAGGCATCCTCAGGCCTTCCGGAGAAGAGGCGCGCTCCGTTGGGCACTCCGGTATCTTCCTCTAAAAAAGGCCATGAGAAAGGAGAACTCATGAACATACGGAAGCTGACGCTTGCAGAAATGCAAGCCCTATATGAAGAGAAAATGACCCGGGATTTCCCGCCGGAGGAGCTTCGTCCCTTTCAAAGCCTTTACACCCTATGGAAAAAAGGGCAGTATTGCTGCTATGCCTGCCGCGAGGAAGAGCAGACCCTCGCTTACGCCGCTTTTGCAATGACACAGGACGCCGTCCTTTTGGACTATTTCGCCGTGGAAAAAGACCTGAGAGGACAGGGGATCGGCAGCCGGTTCCTGCAAAAGCTCAAAGAGTTTTCCTCCGATTTTCCCGCTTCCCATTTCCTCATTGAAGTGGAAAGCGTGGAGAGCGCCGTCAAAGAGGAGGAAGAAACGCTGAGATCCAGGCGGATCAGCTTTTACGAGCGCTGCGGCTGCATAGCTTCCGGCGTCTACTCCCTGCTGTTCGGCGTGGAATACCGCATTCTCACCCTCCCTTTGAAGGAAAAGGCCCCCTCAAACGATGAGGTGCGTCTGGGACTTTCGGCGATCTATCAAACGCTCCTTTCCTCCCTGCCGCTGAAGAAAGAGGAGTGGGGGCGCGTCTGTCAAATTTCTTGCGGCAAAGGCTATTCGAAGCCCTTCGATAGGAAGGCTGAATAAAATCACCCTGTCCGGGACCATTCCCGGGAATTTTGTTTGACAAATCCACATAGGCTCCACTATAATGAGAAGACGATCAGGCCTGCTGCCTGCCTTTTGAAGCACAGGAGAAGGGGTGAACCGAAAAATGGAAAAGAAGGGCGTTTCCCCGGAGGACCACCGGGACTTCAGCCGGGAATTGGGACGGGCTTTGACCTATCTTTACCGCAGCCGCAGAAAGTTCATGGGTGAACGCCTGCGAGAGTATGGGTTCACCGGCATCATGTATATGATCCTGCTGCACCTGGAACACCATCCCGGCGCCTCTCAGGACAGCATCGCGCAGCATATGTATCTGGACAAATGCAATGTGGCCCGCCGCACCAAAAAAATGGAAGAGTTGGGCTATATCCGCAGGGAAACCGATCAAAATGACCGGCGCCAGAACAATATTTATCTCACCGAACAGGGAGAGGCGCTTCTCCCCACGATCCGGTCCTACTTGAGCCAGTGGGGAGACGGCGTCTCCCAGGCCCTCACCGCCAAGGAGAAAGCGACTCTTCTTTCTTTGATCACAAGGATGACGGGGCAGGACCGGTAAAGCTTTCTGTCAGCCGATTATAATTTCAATCACAAGCTCTTTTCATATACTCCTTTCAAAAGAGGGCCGGCATCTGGCTTTTGCCAGATGCCGGCCCTCTTTTGAAGCTATGCGCCTCCCAGTACATCCCAGGGAGTAACCATTCCCAAAAGCTTTTCATCCTCTTTGCCTGACTGTGTAATAAAGACCACGGAAATTCGTCCGTTTTTGCCGCTTACCCGCTCAAAGATAGCTCTCACCTGGCTGTAAGTGGCGCTTTCACAGACAAACCGATAGTTTTCCAGATGATCGCCCAAGGCGATCACACGGCCCAGATCTCTCACGGTATCCTCTGGGGAAATGCCCTTTCCCCCGCTTTGCAGCAAATAGCGAAACACGGTGCCTATGCTGAACACCCCGCAAAACCTTCCCTGCTCCAAAACCGGCACATGAGAAAATCCCCGCTTCTCCATCTTCGCCATCAGGGGCAGCACCTTCTCCCGGGGGCTTCCCGTCATGATAGTTTCGCCCTTTGTGGCAAACTCTATGGCAAGCGGCGGCCGTTTTACAAACTCCAGCACCTGCCGCATCGCCTCCAGCATCGGCCCGGAGGGCTGTGCAACCGGCTGCCCCTGCAGGTTTGGGGTATGGGTGAGCAAATTGCGCAGCTCTCTGCACACCTGCAGCTTGTCCCGCACCGGCTCGCTTTCATCGTCTCTGCAAAATTCGAATACCACGCTGGAATAGCGGCGTTTTTCACCCTGATACCGCCTTTCCAGCAGGTCCTCCATCTGCCGGTAAAGATCCAAGAATTCTTCGCTGCTCTCCTGCATTCCTTCACTCCCTTTTATAACAGCTCGTCAGAGGGGAGCCCTCCCACTTCCTGAAGCAGGGTCTGGGCGTCCTTCTGTACCCTGCGGCGAAATTCCTCCCGCAGACGATACAGAAGCCGGATCTGCTCGATCAGTTCCTCTCTCTCCTCACGCAGGTCTTCATAGATCCTGCTGCCTCTCACTGCCTGTGCTTCCAGCTTTTTCTCCAGCTGAGCAGCTCTTTCCTCCAGCCGCTTGATCCGCTCTTCCTTTTCTCTGCTGTCCTCTTGCTCCTTCTCCAGGCCCACCGTAAGTCCTCTGAGGAAGTCGTCTACCTCCTCCTTTCGGTACCAGTGCCCTTTCGTGCGAAAAACAGCATTTTCCAAAGCGTCTCTCAACTCATCCATTCTGATCCCTCTCTTCCTGCCGCGCTGTTTACAGAAAGCTTTCTCCGCTTTCCGAATTTCTTTTCAAAAGTTCTGTAAATTCTTCTCTGGAATACATCGTGTTGAGCACCTTGAGAAGCCCGTTTGCGGAAAGGTGCTCGGGAAGCCGCAATTCCTTCAACAGCCGCTTCCTCTTTCGGCCGCTTTCCTCCCTGCCGAAAAGCCCCAGCTCATAGAGATCCGATTTGCACAGCTCTTCTCCGCTTTCCCTTTCCTCCCGGAGTGTGGCTCCGGCCCTTTGCAGGGCCTCCAGCAAGATCTCCGCCTCTACTCCTTCCACACCCAGCTTTCCCTCCCGGGAGGGAGCCGCTTTTCTTTTTTCTTTCCCTAAAATATCCGGAATATAGGCGTGCTTGATTCTTTCCGGAGGAATACAGGAAGAGAGCTTTCCCCGAATGAGAAAGCCTGCGCTGTCGCTGTCAGTCAAAACAATGAGCCCGCGCCTTTGGGCCAGAGAGCGGATCAGCTCGAGCCGCTCCCGATCCCGGAAAATGCCAAAGCCGTTAGTCTCGATGATCATACCGTCCACGAGGGAGGAGAGCTTGATCTTATCGTATTTTCCCTCTACCACAATGACTTCCCGGATCCGGATCAAAGCCCTGCACCCTCTTTCCCCTCTCGATTCGCCGCCAGCAGCAGCTTGGCGATCAGCTCCTCCAAAACGATCTGCGGTGCGAGCCTGGACCCCTTCAGGCGCAGGTCCGCCTCCAAAATCAGGTGAAGGCTTTCCCTCATTGCCTGCATAGACATCCCTCTGCCGTTCTTCTCCGCGTTTCTCAGGCGGAATTCCCGGCCCTTATAGTCCCCGTACTCTTCCGGAGCGCGGGAAGAAAGCCCGCTTTCCAGGGCGGCACGCACCCGGTACAGATCCACATAAGAGGCCGAAAGCGCCCCCAAAACGGCAATGGGCTCCTCATTTTGATCAAAAAGCCGGCCTAAAAGTTCATAGGCCCTTTGGTAATTCCCCGCCACCAAAGCGTTTGTCATCAGGAATACCGTTGTTTCCGTCGTTTTCGGCACCATCTCTTCGATAAGCTGCTTTGAGATTTCTCCCTCTTTCTGATAGGCGCAGAGCTTCGCCATTTCGTTCAAAAGGTTTTTCAGGTCAGCTCCGGCGTACTCTATGATAAGGGCGGCGTTCACCGCCGAAAGGCTGCATCCGTTTCTTTCCGCTTCCCGGATCAGCAGCTTTTTCAGGTCGGATACATCCCGCTGCCTGCATTCCAGGACATGGCCCAGCTTCTCCCCTTTTTTCAGAAAATTTCTCCATTTGGCGCTTTTCTTTCCGTCAAACTGCAAGGTGGGATACCAAAATACCAGGGTGGTGGTTTCCGGTAAATTTTCGATCAGCTCTGAAAGCTTCTCCTGCTCAGAGGCAGTTTTCTCCTCCAGATCAAAATCTGCCACTGACACGCATTTGTGTTCGGCAAAAAAGGGCAAAGCCTCTGCCGCGTCGGCGATCGCCTGTACCGAGGCCTCATTCTCAAGCTCATTTCTGTTAAATTCCGGAAAGGCCTCCCCTGACGCCAGCGAGATCAGCTGGTGCGCGGCCCGCTTTAAAAGATACTTTTCCTCGCCGAAAATGATATAAAGGCCGGAAAGCTCTTTGGAAGCGAGATGGCGCTTCCATTCCTGTTCTGTAAGTACCGGCATCAGAAGATCCCTCCTTTCTTTTCCGTTTGCTTCCCCTGTAAAGGCGGCGGGCTTTTTCAGTATTCCCGGCGCGCCAGCACATTTTCTCCGTCCAGCTTCAGGCGGATCAGCCTGCCCTCACAGGTGGGAAGACAGGTTTCGCTCAAGGCTTCTCCCTTCAGCTCTTCCTCCGTTTCCAGAATGACAAGGGATGCGGACGCGCGGCTTTTCCTCTGGGAGGTGATCAAAACATCACAGCTTTCTCTTCCCGATCCTCCCTCTTCGATAATGATCTTTTTCCCGGAGGCGAAAACGACGATCCGATCCTCCTCCAGGGAAAGGGTCACCCCGTCAAAGGGGGAAAGCCGTGTGGTTTTTTCATAGAGATCAGGCTCTTTCTTCAGGATATACCGCCAATTCTTTCCCAGATAAAGCTCTTTCTTTGCCCAGACCTCTTCCGCCTCATACCGGCGCAGCAGCTTTTGCGCCGCCTCACAGGCTTCCTGGGAATCCTCCGAAAGATGAAGAAGCGCGAGCTTTCGGATATTTCCCGTTTCCAGCACAGACAGCGCTCCTGAGGTCCGATATCCGCCGAGAGTCAGCACTGCCGCCTCTCTATCCTTCATCAAAATCACACAGGAGGAGCTTCCCTCATTGAGCACCGCCATTGTGACCCCGCCGGAAAGCGCGGTCCCTTCTATCAGGCCCGCCAAAAGAAGAACCGCCAGCGGAAGACAGATGGAAACCGTCTTTACGACCCGGTCTTTTTTGCACAGCCTGAAAAAGCAGAGGGAAACCGCCGAAAATCCCAACACAAAAAGCGCTTCCTGCGTGCTCAACGGAAGGAAGGATACCGGGATCCTTCCAAGCGCCTGAACGCCCCAAAGGATCCCTTTGGAAAGCACGCCTGACAGAAAGGCAAAGGGCAGCGCCGCCGGGGCGAGAGGCCCCGCGGCAGAAAGCCCCAGACAAAGCGCGCCGCTATAGAGAAGCAGCGTACAGGGGAGAACCAGAAGGAGGGAGGAAAGCGGAGCTAAAAAGGAAAGCCCTCCGAACACCAGCAGCTGCACCGGCAGCGTGAAAGCCATGGCGCAGATACTCACAGACAGCGACCCCCACAAGGCGGAAAGCCCAAAGCGCCATAAAGCCAGCTTTTCCAGCCTCCGCTTCACACCTCCGTAAAGGATCGGGTGCAGGGTAAGGATCCCCAAAGTGGAAAGCACGGAAAGGGACAGCCCCGCGTCTCCTGCCGCAAAGGGATTTTGCAGGCAGATCAAAAACACGGCAAATCCCAGAGAATTTAAGCTGTCCGGCTCTCTTCCCAGGGAATCCGCCGCCAAAAACAGCAAGAGCATCACACCGCTTCGCACGGCGGAGAAAGGAAATCCGAGAAGGCAGAGAAACAGCAGGATCGCCCCGGCCGCCAGAAGGTTTCTGCCCACTCTGCCTATGGGAAGCAGGCGCACGAGCACCAGCAGAAAAGTGCAGAGGGCGGAAAGGTGAAGCCCGGAAACCACCAGCAGGTGGGAGGCGCCGATTTTTCGGAAATCGGATTTCACCTCTTCAGAAAGCCCGCTTCTGTCCCCTAACAGCATTGCCCTTACCAGCGCGGCCGGTTCCCTGGGAAGCAGCCTTGAGATACAGCGCTTCAAATGCTGCCGCACATACGGCCAAAAGGTCTCCATGCTCTTTCCCGCAGAGCTCTCAAAGGAGAAGCTTTGAAAGTCCGAGACAAAGGCTCCAAGAAGTACGCCCCTAGCAAAATTGGAATTTTTCGCGGAATAAAGGCCATCTTCTGAAAAGGAATAAAACTTTACACACCCTGTAAAGACCGTTCCGGGCCCGCAGGAAAGGGGCTGAGCGCTGGAAAGCCTGATGCGAAAGTCCGTTTTTGCGGGCTTTCCGTCCTCTCCAAAGAGCTCCGTCACCCGGATCGAATAATAGTATTTGTGATATTCCTCCTCCGGATCATCCAGCACCGTTCCCCGAAGCTCTGCCTCCTTCCCGGAAAGGGGCAGATAGGGCTCTGCCCGAAGGGTGTAAGACAGAGCGAAAAGAGAGAGCTCCAAGGAGAGGGACAGCAGCACTACACAGACAAAGCTCGCCTTTCTTTTCGCGATCAGCAGCCCCAGCCCCAGAAGCATCAGCGCCGCGGAAAATCCGATGGAAAGCTCTTTTCCCAGAAATACGCCGGCTAAGGAACCGGCAAATACCGAGAACCCCGCGGGAGCGAAAAATCTGGGAAGCCCCGCCTCACTTAAAGAAAAGCGGAAGCGGCTCAAGATAAATAATATCCGTGCGGTCCTTTGCGTCTCCCTCCGCCAGGACGCAGGCCTTGCCCACCACCTGGCCTCCGATGGTGTGCAAAAGCTCTTCCATGGCCGCTAAAGACTCTCCGGTGGAGATCACATCGTCTACGATCAGGATCCGTTTCCCCTTCAGATTCTCGCAATCCGCCTTGGAGAGATACAGCTTTTGAACATGGTCGGTGGTGATGGATTTCACCTCCACATGGATGGGATCCTCCATATAGGCCTTCACGCCCTTTCGCGCCACCACATAGTTCCGGCAGCCGATACGGGCCATCTCATAAGCTAAAGGGATCCCCTTGGATTCCGCCGTCACGATCACATCATGGGCCGGGCATTTTTCCAGCAAAGCCTTTGCCGTTTTTTCCGTGATCTCCACATCGCTGAACATGACAAAGCCTGCGATATCCAGTTTTTCACTGATCGGGCAGATGGGCAGCTCCCGCTCACATCCGGCGATCGTCATTTTGTATACTTCTCCCATAAGAGACTCTCCTTCACAATTTTATGTTTCCCGGTTTTCGGCCGGAGTTTCAATACCCCGCTTCAGCAGGCGCCCTTCAATCGTTCTTCGGAAAAGGCGGCCAGCCCATCGTGCGCTTGCCCAGAAGGTGAAAATGCAGATGCTGTACCGTCTGCATTCCGTCCTTTCCGCAGTTATTCACAATGCGAAAGCCGTTTGTGAGCCCCAGTTTTTCCGCGAGCCGGGCGGCCACCTCAAAAATATGAGCGACCACTCCGCTGTTTTCCGCCGTGATCTCCAGGGCGGAAGGGATATGCTCTTTGGGGATCAGCAGCACATGCACCGGCGCCTGGGGATCCAGGTCGTAAAAAGCCACGACCTGTTCGTCCTCAAACACCTTGTTGGAGGGGATCTCCCCCGCCGCTATTTTACAAAAGACACAGTCAGCCATTTTCCCTGCTCCTTTCCAAGGCTTACTTTTCCAGCTGCTTTTTCACAAGCTCCGGCACAGCGGCCAAAGCGTCGTCTAACTTGCTTTGATCCTTGGCTCCTGCCATGGCAAAATCAGGCCGTCCGCCGCCGTTTCCTCCGGTGAGCAGGGCCACCTCCTTGACGAGCGCCCCCGCCTTCAGCCCAAACTGCTGGGCCTTCTCGTTGCAGGCGGCGGCCAGGCTGGCCTTTCCGCCGCTGATCCCGGCAAACACTGCCGCCACAGCCTCCGGGAATTCCTTCGCCTTATCGCACAGCGCCCGCAGGGCGTCTGCCCCGGTACCGGAAAGCAGCGCGTAAACCACCTTTACGCCGTCCACCTCCTGGGCATTTTGGAACACGCCCTCCAAATTGGCGGAGGCCACCTTGGCATTGAGCGCTTCGATCGTCTTATCCTTCTCCTTCAGATCTGCCATCAGCTGCTTGGCACGCGCGGGCAGATCCATGGGATTGAGCACCTTCATGACCCCGGCCGCTTCCCGGATGGCAAGAGTCTGGGCGGCAAGCACAGCCAATACTCCGGCGCCGGTCACCGCTTCGATCCGGCGCACGCCGGAGGCCACCGAGGACTCGGAGGTGATCTTGAACAGCCCAAGCTTCGCCGTGCTGTCCACATGGGTGCCGCCGCAGAACTCCTTTGTAAAGTCGTCCCCAGAGGAAACCACCCGCACCACATCGCCGTACTTCTCTCCAAACAGCGCCATTGCCCCGATCTTCCTGGCCTCTTCAATGGGCATCTCCCGCATGGTTACATCTACTGCTTTCAAGATCTCATCGTTTACCAGGCCCTCCACCGCGACGAGCTCCTCCGGTGTGACCGCGGAATAGTGAGTAAAATCGAAACGGACATGCTTTTCGTTCACCAGCTGGCCCGCCTGCTCCACATGGTCTCCCAGCACCTTGCGCAAAGCGGCCTGCAGCAAATGCGCCGCCGTATGATTTCGCATGATGGCCTTGCGGCGCATGGTATCCAGCACCGCCTCCACCTGGTCTCCCACGTTCAAGGTCCCTTCGGAAACCACCGCTCTGTGCAGGAACACGCCCTCATGCCGGGTCACATCCACCACATCCACGGACACGCCCTCAGCCTCCAGCACGCCGCTGTCGCCTACCTGGCCGCCGCTTTCCCCATAGAATGGGGTGGTGTCCAGCACCACGGAGACTTCCTCTCCGGGCTGAGCGTTCTCTACCCGCTTGCCGCCCTTGATGATGGCCAGTACCCGGGCGCTCCCTCTCATTTCCGTATAGCCGGTGAAGGCAGTAGCAGGCAAGCCGGCAGCCGCGCCGCCCTCTCCCTTCCAGGCGTCCGCTCCCGCGTCCTTCCTGGCATTCCTGGCCCGCTCCTTCTGCTGGCGCATCAGCTCCTTGAAGCGCTCCTCGTCCACCTCCATGCCCCGCTCCTTCAAAATCTCCTTGGTGAGATCCAGGGGAAAGCCGTAGGTATCGTTGAGGGTAAAGGCGCTTTCTCCGGAGAAGATCTTGGAGTCCGCTTCATCGATGAGATTGTTTAAGAGGGAAAGGCCCTGATCGATGGTTTTCCCGAAGCTCTCCTCTTCAAAGGAGATCACCTTCTTGATGGTGGCCGCCTTTTCCAGAAGCTCCGGATAGGCCTTTCCGTTTTCCGCGACTACCGTATCCACCATGTCCTTCAAGAAAGGCCCGTTAATGCCCAGCATTTTTCCATGACGGGCGGCACGGCGCAAAAGCCTTCTCAGCACATAGCCTCTCCCCTCGTTAGAGGGAAGCACCCCGTCTCCGATCATAAATACCGTGCTGCGGATATGGTCGGTGATCACTCGCAGGGAGATATCCGTTTTTTCATTCTCCCCATAGGCTGCCCCGGAAAGCTCACAGGCCTTTTTCATAATGTTCTGCATGGTGTCTACCAGGAAGAGGTTGTCCACCCCCTGAACCACACAGGCAAGGCGCTCCAGGCCCATTCCGGTGTCGATGTTTTTCTGCTTCAGGGGCGTGTAGTTTCCCTGCCCGTCGTTGTTGAACTGGGAGAATACCAAGTTCCAGATCTCCACATACCGGTCGCAGTCGCAGCCTACCCCGCAGGTGGGCTTGTGACAGCCATGCTCCTCGCCCCGGTCAAAATAGATCTCCGAACAGGGGCCGCAGGGGCCGGAACCGTGCTCCCAGAAATTATCCTCCTTGCCCATGCGCTTCATATGGCTTTCCGGAACGCCGATCTCCTTGGTCCAGATGTCCCAGGCCTCGTCGTCCTCCTCATACACGGTGACATAGAGAAACTCTTCCGGCATCTTAAGCACCTTCGTGAAAAACTCCCAGGCCCAAGAGATCGCCTCCCGCTTGAAATAATCCCCAAAGGAGAAGTTGCCCAGCATCTCGAAGAAGGTGCCGTGGCGGTCGTCGATCCCCACGCTCTCAATATCGGGGGTGCGGATACATTTCTGGCAGGTGGTCACCCGGGTCTTAGGCGGCGTGACCTCGCCGGTAAAATATTTCTTCATAGGCGCCATACCGGAATTGATAAGCAAAAGGCTGTTGTCCCCCTGGGGGATCAGCGGGAAGCTCTCAAGGCGCAAATGCTCCTTCGATTCAAAAAATTTCAGATAGCTTTCTCTCAATTCGTTTAATCCTGTCCACTGCATGTTTCATTCTCTCCTGTTTTCCATATTTCAGGGAGCCTTAGGGAAAGAAAACGGGCATACCCAAAATCCCCTCGTCCCTGTAATTTCTCTTTTTCTATTTCTTTCCTGATTTGCTGGCGAAAAAGCTTCAGCTTGGCCTGAGACTGGTCTCGGTATCTGTGAAGCACGAAACTGCCCTGCCTCTCCTGCTGCAAAAGCCATTGAAACACATCCGGGGCTTCCGCTTCGAGAGTTACCTCTGCCGGCCTTTCTGAAACGAAAACTCCCGGGATCCCGGTGGGGTTCTCCAGAGCTTTCAAGCCTTCGCAGCGATAGAGAAAGCCTCGCTTTCCCCCATAGACATCTCTGAGTCCGTCGGGATAGTATTCTTCATATGTCACGGTCTTCCCAGCGGTAAATCCGTAAGGAAAAAAGCCGCAATGCACTGTATAAAGCATAGCTAACGCCGGGTCAGCCGCGAGGTAAACATAAGGCTTTCCATGTTCTGACAGGCGAGGCTCCAGCACCTTCAGTCCACCCTCAGGGCTCCCATGATAAAGAGTCGATATGTTTTTTCCCCTCCTTTTTCACGGACTGGTCTTGCCCTTCGGCGCGCTGGTAAAGCATTTCCGGGCTTCTCCCTGCAACAAAATAGACCTGCCCTCCCTCATGGGACGGACAGGTCCGTGGTACCACCCAAATTGCCTGGGAAACATTTCCGTTTCTTTCGGCCGCTTTACCCCGTTAACGCCGGGAAAAACGCCGCCGCTCCTCACGGCAGTGCGCAAGTCAAATGCTTTCGGGAAAAAGCCCGAAAACAAAGGGAGCGGCCTATTCCGGTCCTTTTGAGGCCTTGCACCTGCCGGCCTCTCTCTGAAAAAAGGAAAACGGGATATCTTCTCCGCGCAGAATCAATAATCATTTTCTTCTTTGATTATATTCCTTTCTGAAATTTCTGTCAATTCCTTTCCTTCAAAAAATCCGGCTGAATGAATGGCCGGAGGCAAGCCGAGAAAGAAGCGCTCTTTCGTTTCTTGTATGCGCCCGGCCTTAGCCTTGGTTTCCTCTCAGTCTCGCTGCGCTCGACAGCGTCTCACCTTTCTCGCCTGCCGGCTCGGGCGGGTCAGAACGATTGCCACCGGCAATCTTCC
>CAZMFF010000025.1:0-40199 GCA_964565505.1 uncultured Acutalibacter sp.
CCTATTGAATTCCTGGCCTCCTTCTCTGTCCAAGATCATTGACAAACTTACAAGAGGAATGACTGAAAAGGATCCTTGTCAAATTTCGCCTGTCCGGCATAAGATGATTCGGGGAAGCCTTTTCCCCCCGGGCCCCGGAAAAGAGGCGGAAAGGAGAGCTTAAGGTGGCAAACTTGCCTTTCACCGGAATCGATATTTCGGAATTCAACGGAGATGTAAATATAGAAGCCTTGAAGGGAAAGGTGGATTTTATCATCATCCGCTGCGGGTATGGCGGAAACTATGAGAATCAGGATGACAGCCAGTATGAGAACAATGTAAAAAAGTGTGAGAAGTATGGGATCCCCTATGGAGTTTATCTCTACTCTTACGCGAGAAACGCAGAGATGGCCAAAAATGAAGCCGCTCACGCGTTAAGGCTGCTCCGGGGAAAAAAGCCGCTGTACGGAGTTTGGTACGATGTGGAAGACAGCACTCTTCCGGCAGGAGAAGCCCTTGTAGACAGCTGTATCGCCTTTTGTGATGAGGTGGAAAAAGCAGGGTATTACTGCGGAATTTACTCGTTTTTAAATTGGATGGAAGAGCGGCTTTCCGGCCCCAGACTGGACCGCTTTGACAAATGGGTGGCCCAGTGGAATGACGAGCTGGACTATGAAAAGCCTTTCGGGATCTGGCAGTACAGCAATAACGGTCTCATCAACGGCCAGAGGTTTGACATGGATCTTTCTTACAAGGATTATCCCAAAATCATCGGGGAAGAAGGAGATGAGGATATGACAAGGGAAGAGGTAAAAGCCTTGGCGCAGCAGGTTTATGACCAAAATGAAAAAAAGTATAAGACCATTGACTCGGTTCCCGGATGGGCAAAGGAATCCGTGCGCAAGGTGTATGAAGAGCTGGAGCTTTCCGGAGTGGGAAAAGGGGAAGAAGTCGCGCTCAACGGAAGCTTCACCTATGTGAGAATGCTGCATGTGATCGCAAAGCTGATGGAGCTTCTCCAAAACGGATCTGAAAACGCCCCAGGCGAAGAACAGAAACAGGAAAAAGACGCCTGAATCAGAAAAGCCATAGATCTCATCCTGAAAGGGGAGCGTCCCTCGGAAATCCGGGAGACGCTTCCCTCTCCTTCTTTTGGGAAGACTTGTTTCCGTATCGGATTTGTAGTAAAATAGGACGCGGAAAAAGGAGGGAAAAATCATGGGGCAGATCGACCATAATTTAGAGATCAGCAGGCTTTTGCACTATGGGCTGCAAAAAGGGCTCATCGGAAAAGAGGATGAGACTTATGCGGCAAACAGGCTTATCGCTCTTCTGAGGGAGGATCAGTTTGAAAAGAGGCAGGTGGAGGAAACGCTGAGGTTCCCGGCTGAGCCCCTTCAGGCGCTGTGCACTCTGGCGGCAGAAAAGGGCCTGATCGCTCCCGATACTCAGGACAGGAGAGATCAGTTCGACAGCGAGCTGATGAACTGCCTGATGCCCAGGCCCCAAGAGGTGATAAAGACCTTTTTCTCCCTCTATGAAAAGGATCAAAAGGCCGCTACCGATTATTACTATGGGCTTTCTCAGGCTTCCAATTATATCCGGGTGGACCGGGTGGAAAAGGACAGGCTCTGGAAAACGACCACTCCCTACGGAGAACTGGTGATCACCATCAATCTCTCCAAGCCGGAAAAGGACCCGAGAGATATTGCCGCGGCGAAAAACGCCGCCTCTTCCGGCTATCCGAAATGCGCGCTTTGCAGGGAGAACGAGGGCTTTCTGGGAAGCAGCAGCCAGGCGGCCAGAGGAAACCACCGGCTGATCCCCCTCACCCTGGGCGGAGAGCCCTGGTTTTTGCAGTATTCTCCCTATGTGTACTATCCGGAGCACTGCATCGTTTTAAGCGGAGAGCACCGCCCTATGAAGGTGAGCCGCGAATCCCTTTCCCGCCTGCTGGAATTTGTCACGCTGTTTCCCCACTACTTTGTGGGCTCCAACGCAGACCTGCCCATTGTGGGCGGCTCCATTCTTTCCCATGACCATTTCCAGGGAGGAAATTATGAGTTTCCCATGGCCAAGGCCCCTGTGCGGGAGCAGGTGAGCTTTCCCGGCTTTGAAGAGGTAGAGGCGGGGATCGTAAACTGGCCCATGTCCACGCTTCGGCTGCGCTCTCGCAGCAAAGAAGCGCTTTTAGAGCTTTCCCACAGGATCGTGGAAAAGTGGAGAGGGCACTGCGACCCACAGGCGGAAATTTTCGCCCAGACAGACGGCACCCCCCACAACACGGTCACTCCCATTGCCAGACGCAGGGGAGAAGACTTCGAGCTGGATCTGGTGCTGCGCAATAACCGGACGACAGAAGAGCATCCTCTGGGGCTTTTTCATCCTCATGAGGAATATCATCATATCAAAAAGGAAAACATCGGCCTGATCGAGGTGATGGGGCTTGCCATCCTGCCTCCAAGGCTTTTGCGGGAGACGGAGCTTTTAAAGCGGGCGCTGCTGCACCCGGAAACGGCACAAGAGGTTTTTCAGGCGCAGGATATGGCTTTGCACAGACCCTGGTACGAAGAGCTTCGGCGCGAAAAACCTTCCGAGGAGGAACTGGACAAGACGATCCAGGACAGCATCGGCCGTATTTTCCAAAACATTTTGGAAAATGCCGGCGTATATAAGGACACTCAAGCGGGCAGAGAGGCTTTCCGGCGGTTTTGCGCATCGGTTATTCAGGAGCCCGTTTCGTGAGAGGAGTCTTGCGGCAGTGAAGGGTTTTAAAGTGTATCCGGGCGGGCTTCTCTCCCTGTTCTTCCCCCGGCGCTGTCTGGGCTGCGGAAAGCCGGTGGAGGCGGACCGCTGCTTTTGCAGCGGCTGCCGGAAATGGGAGCTGGCAGAGCCCAGCCTCAAAAGGCTGGAGGCCTTTCTTCCCGGCGGGCGGTCCTTTCTCTGTGTGTCGGCTTTGCCCTATCGGGAAGGGATCCGAAACGCCCTGTACCGGTTCAAGTTTCGGGGAAAACGGGGCTTGGCCGATCCCTTTGCCCAATTGATGGCGGCTGCGGCGGAAAAAGAGGGGCTGCTTCAAAAGGATACCGTGATCGCCTTTGTGCCGATGGACAAAAAGCACCGGCGCCAGCGGGGCTACAATCAAAGCGAAGAGCTGGCGAAGGCGCTGGGGAAGAGGACAGGCCTTCCGGTAAAGCGGCTTTTGGAGAGGACACAGCTGAAAAACAGCACGCAGCATACCCTTTCGGCGAAGGAGAGGCGTAGGAATGTAAAGGGAGCCTACCGGGCGGCAGGAGATGTGAAGGGAAAACGGATCCTGCTGGTGGACGATATCGTCACCACAGGCGCGACTTTGCGGGAATGCGCGGCAGTGCTGTACAAGGCAGGAGCCGGTGAGATAGCCACCCTGTGCGCTGCACAGGCACAGCGCTGACGAGACAGGAGAAAAAACAGAGCGGGTGATTTTATGGCGGAGCGGTTTTCCCGAGAGGCCCTTTTGATCGGACAGGAGGGCGTCAAAAAGCTTCAGGCTTCCAAGGTGGCCGTGTTCGGCGCGGGGGGCGTGGGCGGCTATGTGATCGAGGCTTTAGCCCGCAGCGGGGTCGGAGAGCTTGCCGTGATAGACGGAGACAGCGTCAGTTTGTCCAATATAAACCGGCAGATCCTGGCACTGGAAAGCACTTTGGGGCTTTCCAAGGTGCAGGCGGCACAAAAGAGGATCAAAGAGATCGACCCGAATTGCAGGGTGAAGGCGATAGAGCTGTTTTTTACCGGGGAACAGAGCTTCCCCTTTTCCGAATACGACTATATCGTAGACGCGGTGGACATGGTCAGCGCTAAGCTGGAGATCATCCGCCTTGCGAAGGAGGCTTCCACGCCAGTGATTTCCTGTATGGGGGCCGGAAATAAGTTTGACCCCACCGCTTTTCGCGTGACGGATATCGAGGAGACCCGGGTGTGTCCTTTGGCGCGGGTCATGCGAAAAGAGCTGAAAAGGCGGGGGATCACGGGGGTAAAGGCGGTGTGGTCTCCCGAAAAGGCGGCCCGCCCGGAGCCCTATGAGGGAGAAGACCGGAAAGGGCGCTCTACACCGGGAAGCATGGCCTTTGTGCCAAGCGCCGCCGGGCTGATTTTGGCCTGTGAGGTGGTGAAGGACCTGCTGGGAGGGTGGCCGAAAAACACCGGAGCATAGACCGGAGCTTCAACCGAAAGGTAAACAAAGGGGCAAGAAATAAAGCGCAGCTTTGGGAAGGAAGGATCACAATGGATCAGGAGAGAATCAAACGGGCAGTCCGGGAAATTTTGGAGGCCGTGGGGGAAGACCCCCAGCGGGAGGGCCTTCTGGAAACGCCGGACCGGGTGGCGAGAATGTACGCGGAGATCTTTTCCGGCCTTGACGCCGACCCGAAAAAGCATTTGAAAATATTTGAAGAGGGAGGAAAGCATGAGGAGCTGGTGCTGGTGAAGGATATCCCCCTTTACTCTGTATGCGAGCACCACCTTCTGCCCTTTATCGGAAAGGCCCATATCGCCTATATTCCAAGGAATGGGAAGATCATCGGGCTGTCTAAATTCGCAAGGATCGTGGACTGCTTTGCCCGCCGCCCTCAGGTGCAGGAGCGCCTGACCGGGCAGATCGCCGATTTCCTCTATGAAAATCTGGATCCTCTGGGAGTGGCGGTGTTTATCGAGGCGGAGCATTTGTGCATGACCATGAGAGGGGCGAGAGCTGCCGGAGCGTTGACCCAGACCTCTGCCCTGAGAGGCTGTATGCGCTCTGACGCGAAAACCAGAAGTGAAGTTATGTCCCTTTTAGGCGGCAGGTAAGGAGGCATACTTTGGAGGCTGTTTTTCAGGCAGGAGAACACAGGCTGCCTCTTTCCAGACCCTATATCATGGGCATTTTAAATGTGACGCCGGATTCCTTTTCCGACGGCGGGAACTACTTTTCCCCAAAAAAGGCGGTAAATCGGGCGAAGCAGATGGAGGAGGAGGGGGCCGATCTCATCGATATCGGCGGCCAGTCCACCCGCCCCGGCTATACAGAGATCTCTCCCGAAGAGGAGTGGGAGAGGATCGAAGAGGTGCTGGCCTCGGTTTTACAGAGCACAAAGCTGCCTGTTTCCGTAGATACCTTCTATCCTCAGGTGGCAAAAAAGGCCCTGGAAGCGGGGGCGCATATCATAAACGACATAAAGGGCTTTCCGGACGAGATGTTTAAAGCGGCGGCAGATTCCGGCTGCGGCTGTATCGTCATGCACCCCAGAGGCTCTATGGGCGGGGAGATCTTAACGGAGGTCCGCGCCTTTTTTGAAGAGCGAAGGCAGGCGGCCCTGCGCTTCGGGATCTCCCCTGCCCGGCTGTGCTTTGACCCCGGCATCGGCTTTGGGAAGACCTATGAGGAAAATTTGCGGCTCATTGCCCGGGTGGAGGAAACGAAGCTTGAAGGGATCGCCTATTTAATGGCGGCGTCCCGCAAGCGGGTCACCGGGACTCCCTGCGGAGACCCGCCTTTTTCTCAGCGCCTGCCCGCCACCCTGGCGGCCCACACCGCCGCGATCCTGGGAGGCGCCCAGCTTCTTCGGGTACACGATGTGAAGGAGGGCGTTCAGGCCGCTAAAATGGCCTGGGCCTTGAAAACTCAGGGGTCAGCGCCGGAAATCTGAGAGGGAGGAAAAAAGATGGATACGATTTTTCTGAAAGGGCTGGAGCTGTTCGCCTTCCATGGGGTGAACCCGGAGGAGAAGCGGGACGGGCAGACCTTTGTGCTGGACCTTACCCTGAAGGCGGACTTGAGCGCCGCCAAAAAAAGCGACCGACTGTGCGACACCGTCAATTATGCCGCCGTGAGAAAGACCGTGCAAAAAGTGTTTACGGAACAAAGCTATGACCTCATTGAGCGGGCGGGAGAAGTGGTGTGTCAGGCGGTGCTGGAGGAATTTCCCAGGGTGCGCGCCGTCACTCTGCTTTTGAAAAAGCCGGAAGCGCCCATGAACGCCAAATTCGACTATGTGGCGGTAGAGCTTCAAAAGACAAGGGAGGAATCAGCGTGAAAGCGGTATTGGGACTGGGCTCCAACCTGGGAGACCGGGAAGAGCTGATGGCAAAGGCGCTGGACGAGCTGGAACAGCTGCCGGAAACAAAGCTTCTCTCCCTTTCCAATCTCTATGAGACTGAGCCCTTTGATGTGCTCTCAAAGCAGGAGAATTATTTAAACTGCTGCGTGCTGCTGGACACGAAGCTTTCCCCCGAGCCCCTTCTAGACCATTGCCTTTCCATCGAGCAAAAGCTTGGCCGGGTGAGAAAGGAGTATCACGGAGCGCGCACCATGGATATCGACCTGCTGCTCTATGAGGGATTTTCCTCTCAGACGGAAAAGCTGTGGGTCCCCCATCCCCGTATTTCGGAGCGGGCCTTTGTCCTGGTGCCCCTTTCTGACCTGTTCCCCCTGCATAAAGGGCTGGGCTTTGATTTCTCGGAAGCCTACGAGAAGGTGGACAAAAGCGGGGTCAAGCTTTATAAATAAAAAAATTGAAAGAAATAAAAAAATATTGACAAAAATATCAAATATGTTAGTATAGAATTGAATATGGAAAATTGGACTTATATTCCCGAAAAACCGATTGCTTTGACGAAAAACGGCGGATGCTCAAAAATCGAAAAATGGCAGGACAGGCAGCCGGCCAATGACAGAGAATGAGAGAAAACGGGAGGGAAAAGCCATGAGACAGAAATTAAGACGAAGAGCAGTCTGCCTTTTCCTCGCGTTCTGCTGTCTATTCAGCCTGACGGCTTTTCCTGCCTCGGCGGATTCCGGGAGCGCGTCTGCAAAGAATAGCGAGGAAAAGAAAGAGAAATATGCCTCACTCTCTGTCGATTTGGCAGGAGAATTCATCATCACAAACGACCGAGGAGAAGTCCTTTCCTTTATCGAGGGCGAGCTGGGTGGTGATATGGAGATCTATTACACTTCCACGGTTCCCTTTGGTCCGGGCGCTCCCGTTGACCTGCATGTCAATGTTCCCGTTTCAGACAGCTTTACTTTTGAAAAGCGAATGGACAGGGAAATATCGTTTTCAGTAGCGGATGACCGCGGTTATGCCAGAGTATCCGGTTCCAAATGGGAAAAGGCGGTTCTCAGTACGACCGGTTCCATTGAATTGGAAGGCGATGAGCTGGAATATCATGTCGCTTACCGGCCTGCGAATGAAAACGGGGAGTCGTTGTATGATGGTTCATTGAACATTGATGGAACGGGAACCGGCCATGCGGTGATAACCAGAGTGGGGGATGTTTTGACGGTAGCCGGAGATTCCGGCGAGTACACATTGTCTCAGAGGAAGGGCTATGGGTCAGGGTATTTGGTTCTTGTGGAAAAAACGCCTGTGATCCCGCTCCATTCAGAGGATACAGCCGTTATAAACGCCTGGGATTTTACTGACTTTTCCAAAATCTACCAGATGGGTCTTGGAAATTACTATGCGTTCGTAACGGAAGCAGTGAAGAAGGAGCTGATCAAAGGATATCCGGACAATACCTTCCGCCCGGAGACTCGCCTGACACGGGGCGATGCCGTGGTGATGCTGTACCGGTTGCACGAAAAGCGGAAGGAAAAGGCTTCTCCTTCCACGGGCGCTTATGAATTCCCGGATGTCCCGAGGTATTCTTATCAGAGGGAAGCCTTGCTTTGGGCGGTGAAGGAAGGGCTGATCAAGGGTTATCCGGACGGAACTCTTCGCCCGCAGAAGAAAATCACTGTCGGAGAGCTCACGATGCTATTTTACCGGTATCTCCAAATGCTGGGGGAAGAAGACCGATATGAGGAGGCTGCTTACTATTGGGACGAGAAGGCTTGTGTTCCTCAGTGGGGAAGAGAGGCGGCGAGAGGAATGTCCGGCTGGAAGATTTTTCCGAAATCCGAAGCTTTCTTCTCCGACTCGGTTTCCCGGCTCCAGGCCTGCGTCTGCTTTATCCGTTTGCAGGAAAGGCTTACCCTCCCCGCTGTCAATGAGGAAAGCACTCCTCGGTTGAAATACCGCGTGACGCGGCATAGCGTATGGGAAGAGATGAAGCGCGAAACGGAGATGCCGGAGCTTATTTTCAGCTATGAGGTATATGAGAATTACAGATCCTCTCTGCAGGCAGGGTTCCCGGATTGGTGGGGACCCGTGGAGGAAAACGGTTTGGAAGTGGAAGAGATCAAGCAGCCGGTTGAGCCGGAAATTACAGAGGAATTCTTTGAGAACAACTCTCTGCTGGTGATGGAGCTGTGGGCGCAGGGAGACGATCTTTTGGACCGGGAGCTTGCAGAGCTGAGTTTTGAGGGAGATACGGTTAGGACCACCTTTCTGGACGAACACGGGAGCGGCCATACAGCGAATATGACAGGGGTGATCCTGCTCATAGAAGTGCCTAAAGATGTGAATAGAGTGAACTACAAAGCGCTGAGCTGGACTACAGAAGGAGATTTGACGCCTTACTAAAACTTTTTTGGTGGGAAGCAAACACGACCGGCAAAGCTGCGCTGAGGAAACGGAGGAAAGACCATGAAACAGAAGCTGAGAAAAAGAATGGTTTGTTTCCTGCTGGTGTTCTGCTGCCTATTCAGCCTGATGGCTTTTCCTGTCTCGGCTGATTCAGAGGATACGGAAATTACGGATGCCCGAGACTTTATTGACTTCCCCGCCATATGGGGAAATTTTGAGGGGTATCACCCTTTTGTTGAGACGGCGGTAAAACGGGGACTCATTCAGGGGTACCCGGACAACACCTTTCGCCCCGAAGCCCCTTTAAAGCAGGGCGACGCCGTTTTGGTACTGTTTCGGCTGCACAAAAGACTGGAGGAAAAGGTTCTCTCGCCAGGGGCTACAGAGGCGTTTCCGGACGCCTCTCCCTACCAGAGAGAGGCGCTGCTTTGGGCAGAGAGAGCGGGTTTGCTGGAGGGATATCCGGAAGGCCTCCGGCCTCAGGAAGCGGTGACCAAGGGTGGGATCGCCGTGCTTTTCTACCGATATCTCCAATTGCTGGGGGAAGAAAGCCGGTATGAAGAAAATCCTGATTATGAGGAAGAGCGAACCGCCTCTCCGTTAGAAAACGAAGCCATGAGAGCGCTGTCCGGCTGGGAAATATTCCCTGACCTTGATCCGGAATTCCGTTCCTTTTACGAGGTGGATCGATTGGTAGCCTGCGTCTGTTTCGTCCGTTTGCTGGAGAACCTGTCTCTTCCTGTGATAGAGGAAGCCACTCCCCGGCTGAAGTTCGCGGTAGAGCGGGAGCCTGTCGAAGAGAAAGGAGGATTCGAGGAGAAGTATGACTTTGAAGAGCCTTGGATCCTTTCCACCATGGAGGAATATAAGAAATACCTCTTTTCTCTGCAAATGGGATTTCCCCGAAAAGACCCTCAGCCGGGAGAGGCAGACTATACTCAGGCAACTGTGACGGAGATTCCGCAGCCCAATAAGCCGGAAATTACGGAGGAATTTTTCCGGGAAAACCGTCTGGTTGTCGTTGAGAAGTGGTCGAAGCACTTTTTCCTTTGGGACCGTGAGCTTTCACAGGTGGAGCTGGAAGGGGATAAAGTAAAGCTTGCCTTTGTTGCCGGGTGTGATTCCCCGGAGGAGAAAATGGACGGGCTTATCTATCTGATCGCGGTACCGAAAAGCGTCACCAGTGTAGATTGCGAGACCCTGTATTGGACTGAGGCGGACCCTGTGGTGGTGCCTATGGAAGAGCTTCCGGCAGCGCCCGCGCAATAAAGCTGAGAGAGAAGCCGCTTGGCAGGTCACCTGCCAATGGCAAACACACAGAGAAAACGGGAGGGAGAAGCCGTGAAAGAGAAGCTGAGAAAAAGAATCGTTTGTTTCCTGCTGGTGTTCTGCTGCCTATTCAGCCTGGCGACTTTCCCCGCCTCGGCGGATTCGGGGATTCTCTCCGGCGAAGAAATGCCTGCCTTTACGGACCTTCCTGAAAGCTGGTGGAGCAGCAAAGAGGGATTTCTTCCTTTTGAGGCGGCGGCCGTTAAGTACGGATTGATCCGGGGATATCCGGACAATACCTTTCACCCCGAAGCCTTTCTCAAACAGGGCGACGCCGTTTTAATGCTGTATCGACTGCACAAGAAACTGAAAGGAGAGGTCTCTTTTGCAGACAATACTGAGGAATTCCCGGAGGCTGCCGGGTATCAGAGAGAGGCGCTGCGTTGGGCAAAGAGAGAGGGACTGGTAAAGGACGCTGAGCCTTTCGAGCCTCAGAAAGAGATCCTGCTGGATGGACTTATGGTGCTTTTTTACCGGTACCTCCAAATATTAGGAGAAGAGGGGCAGTATGGGGAGGGCCCCGCTTACACTGCCAACGGCGAGGCTGGAGTGTACTCTTTTTCGATAAGTACTGCCGGAAGGGCGCTGCAGGAATGGAAGCTGTTTCCCAAGTTTGATCCGGTGTTTTATTCCGAATATCGAGTTTTTCGGTCGGATGCCTGTATCCCGTTTGTCCGGTTATGGGAGACGCTTTCGTACCGCGCGGAGGAATCCACGCCCCGCTTAAAGTTTGCTGTGGAGCGGGAATATCCCGGCGAGAGATGGGAGAAATCTACGCAGAATTACGATATGGAAGAGCCCCGTTTTTTGTCCACGATAGAAGAATATGAGAAATACAGGTACTCTTTGCAGATGGGATTTCCCCGAAAAGACCCTCAGCCGGGAGAGCCGGAGTACGGCAGGGCGGATGTGACAAGGGTCAGGCAGCCCAAGGAGCCGGAGATTACAAAAGAATTTTTTCAGGAAAACCGCCTGGTTGTCGTTGAGAAGTGGTCGAAGGACTTTTTCCTTTGGGACCGTGAGCTTTCGGATGTGCAGATCGAAGGAGAGAAAGTAAAGCTGTCCTTTGTCCCAACATATGAAGAATACTCTGGGCCGGATATGGATGGGCTGGTCTTCCTCGTTGCAGTGCCGAAAAGCGTTACCAGCGTGGACTGCGAGACCCTGTATTGGACCGGGTCAGAGTCCTTGGTGGAATTTTCGTAAGAAGGATTCCGGTTTCCGGGATTCTCCAAACAAAAAACATGCCTCAATTTGAGGCATGTTTTTTTACGATACAGCAAACCATTTTTCATGGCTGTCTCTGGGAGAACGGAGCGGTGATACTATTCCGTGATCACAAAGGAAACGCCGGAAAGGTTCCGGAAAAGGGAGAGGTATTCCTCCTGGCTTTTCTCCCGGTTTAAAAATACCCGGAGGCCCATGGCGCCGGGCAGGCCGCTTTTGGCCGAAGTGATGTTGACGGCGGTGACCTCCGGCAGCTGTCCCCGGATAGCCTGCACCGCGTCAGTGGTAAAGGCGGCCTCTGTCAGCTCTACATAGTAGTATTCCTGATGCTTTTTGGTTTTTTCCAGCGTGGACAAAACTGTATTGGTCAAAATGGCGATGACGGCGCAGATCAGGGCGCCCTCGTAAAAGCCGTAGCCCAAAGCCACGCCGATGGCCCCGGTGCACCAGATCCCCGCGGCGGTGGTGAGACCCGTGACTACAGAGCTGTGGCGGATGAGGATGGTCCCGGCGCCTAAAAAGCCGATGCCGGAGATCACCTGGGCGGAAATGCGGAACACGTCTCCGGGCACCTCCAGGCGGTAATAGACGTAAAGGCTCATCATGGAGGTCATGCAGGCGCCGATGCACACCAGCACATGGGTCCTCAGTCCCGCGGCCCGGCCGTGCCGGGAACGCTCTATTCCGATCAGGCCTCCCAGCACACCGGAAAGCAGCAGACGGGCTCCTGTGGAAAAGCAGTTGAACTGTGTAAACAGGGAAAGAAATTCTGCCATCAGAAAAGGACCTCCGTATCATGATTTTTGTGTTATAGCACAGTTTTCTTTCTTTGTCAATTCTCCTTTTTCTTGACTTTGATTTTTTCGCCCGATACAATAAAAATAAATACTATGATCAGAAAGGGGATTTGTCAAAGTGGATGCAGCGGAAAAATCGGGATTTATACAGGTGAAAAATGAAAATGGACCGACGTTGGGATTCTCATCCCGGTCCGGGGTGAGAGTTATCGAGAAGGACGGATGCCTCTTTAAGGATCTGGCAAAAACTGGAGAGCTTTTGCCTTATGAGGATTGGCGCCTTTCAGCTGAGGAACGGGCAAAGGATTTGGCCGGGCGCATGACCGTTGAGCAGATCGCTGGGCTGATGCTCTATTCTCCGCACCAGATGGTGCCTTCTCTGCCCGGAGGACCATTTTCTGGAACCTATGAAGGGAAAAGCTTTTCGGAAAGCGGCAAAATGCCGTGGGAGCTTACAGATCAACAGAGAGAGCTGCTGGAGAAAAACCAGATTCGCCATATTTTGCTTATGGAGGTCGAAAATACTGAAACAGCGGCCCGGTGGAACAATGAACTGCAGGCACTGGCAGAATCCCAGCCGCTGGGAATTCCGGTGAATACCAGCAGTGATCCCCGCCACGGTGCCTCTTCCGGGACGGCAGAATACAAAAGCAATGGTAAGGATGTATCTAAATGGCCCCAGGGTCTGGGGATGGCAGCAACTTTTTCTCCAGAGCTGTGTAGGCGCTTCGGAGAAGTGGCTTCTCAGGAATACCGGGCCATGGGTATCTCCACTGCGCTCTCACCACAGATCGATCTGGCCACAGAACCCCGCTGGATGCGTTTTGGGGATACCTTTGGCGAACATACCGAACTTACCGCTGATATGGCGAGGGCTTACTGTGATGGAATGCAGACCACAGAGGGGTCTGTCACCGGCTGGGGGATGCACAGTGTCAATGCTATGGTAAAGCATTGGCCCGGCGGAGGGACCTGCGAGGCCGGAAGGGATGCTCACTATGCCTGGGGGAAATACGCCGTATATCCCGGAGGCCGGTTTCAGGAGCATTTGAAGCCCTTTGTGGAGGGGGCCTTCCGCCTTTCCGGTCCTACGGAAAAGGCGGCGGCTGTCATGCCATATTATTCCGTTTCCTGGGGTCAGGATGCCAAAAGAGAAGAAAATGTAGGAAACTCTTACAGCGAATATATGATTCATGACCTGCTGAGAGATACCTGGGGTTATGATGGTGTGGTATGCACTGACTGGGGAATTACCGGTGACCACGGTCAGGGCGTAGAGGGATTTGCCAGCCGCTGCTGGGGTGTGGAAGAGCTTAACGAGGGAGAGAGGCATCTGCGTATTCTGATGAATGGGGTGGATCAGTTCGGCGGTAACTCTCAGGCAGAACCAGTACTGGAAGCCTATCAGCTGGGAGTGCAGCGATACGGAGAGGCGGCTATTCGCAGGCGGTTTGAAGAATCTGCAGTGCGTCTGCTAAAAAACCTTTTCCGCTGTGGACTGTTTGAAAACCCTTATTTGGTGGTTGAAGAAAGCGCTGCTCTGGTAGGCTGTGAGAAATTTTGCCGGGAAGGATACGAGGCTCAGCTGCGCTCAGTGGTGCTGTTGAAAAACAAAAATGCCTTGTTGCCTTTCGACCGCAAAGGAATCAAGGTGTATGTGCCCCGCCGTCGTATCGGGGAGACCAGGACCTTCTTCCGCGACCTTATGCCGCAACGGGAGTTCGATCCCGTTTCCCGAGAGCTTTTATCCCGATACTTTCTTCCTGTGTCCTCTCCGGAGGAAGCGGATGCTGCCCTGATATTTTTGGAAACGCCCATCACAAACCCCTATGATGAGGCAGACCGTGAAGCAGGAGCAAATGGCTATTTGCCCATCAGTTTACAATTTCGTCCCTATACAGCAGTCAAGGCCAGAGAGCATAGCTTAGCCGGAGGGGATCCCTATGAGTCCTTCCTGAACAGAAGCTATCGGGGAAAAACGGTGAAAGCAGCCAATGAAGCAGATCTGGATATTGTGCTGGAAACCCGCAGGCGTTTGAGAGATAAACCTCTGATTGTTATTGCTGAATTGGACCGCCCTATGGTATTTGCTGAGTTGGAAAAATGTGCAGATGCCATTTTAGTCCATTTTGGTGTGCAGCAGCAAGTGATTTTTGATCTTTTGACCGGTAAATCAGAGCCTAGCGGTCTTTTGCCTGCTCAGATGCCCCGTGATATGGATACAGTGGAGACACAGCAGGAGGATGTGCCATTTGACATGATTCCTTACCGGGATGAGTGCGGAAACACCTATGATTTTGGATTTGGTTTGAATTTTTCCGGGCCCATTCAGGATGAGCGTACTCGCCGATATCGAAAGCCTGTATAAGAATTTCGGCATAGCAGGAGAAGAAAGCCATTTGGCTTTCTTTTCCTTTTCTGAATTGAAAACCTTGGAAAAATTTCTGCCGTTTTGTGAATAATCTGTAACGAAACTATTGCTTTTTTTCATCGGCGTGGTATACTAATGTCGTATTATCCCCTATTTTGTTCTTGCCTTGTGGTGCTTCGGAGAAATGGGGGTAAATTTTATTTTTGAGGAGCGTGAATGTTCTTGGAAAAGTTCTTTAAGCTGAAGGAACACGGCACCAGTGTGCGCACCGAGTTCACCGCGGGGCTTACCACATTCATGGCGATGGCCTACATCCTGATGGTCAACGCCGGAATGTTCGCAAATCCCTTCGGCGACGGCACAGATGTGCTGGGAGTAAGCTACGGCGCGATCTACATCGCCACGGCCCTTTCCGCCATTGTGGGAACTGTGCTCATCGGGCTGCTTGCCAACCTGCCTCTGGCACAGGCCTCCGGCATGGGCCTCAACGCCTATTTTGTCTACACCGTATGTGTGGGCATGGGCCTTACCTATGCCAACGCCCTGGTACTGGTGCTGGTAGACGGCATCGTGTTCCTGCTTTTGACGGTCACCGGCCTTAGAAAGATCATTTTTGACGCCATTCCCAAAGAGGTAAAGACGGCCATTGCCGCCGGTATCGGCCTGTTTATCGCCTTCATCGGCCTGCAGAACGCCGGCATTGTGGTAGGCGACGCCTCCACCAAGGTGGCTCTTACCTCCTTCAATGTGTTCGCTGAAGGGTTTAGCTGGGGTTCTGTGTTCCCCATGCTGATCACCATTCTTGCCGTATTTGCCATCGGAGCCATGGCCAAGGCCAAGATCCGCGGCGCTGTGCTGTGGGGAATTCTGGGCTCTGCTGTGCTCTATTACATCGTAGGCTTCATCTCTGTGCCTGATTTCTACAATATCGCGGTTGCGCCCAATCTGTCCTCTGACTTCCTGGGCGCCTTCAAGGATTTCGGAACTAAGGCATTCGGCAAGGTATTTACCGAAGGGTTTAATTTTGCTCCCTATATCGACGCTCATGGAACCGGCGCCTTTGTGCTGATGTTCCTCACTTCCATGCTGGCCTTCTGCATGGTTGACATGTTCGATACGCTGGGCACCCTGTTCGGCGCCTGCGCTACCGGCAATATGCTCACCAAGGAGGGCGATGTGCCCAATGTAAACAAGGCTATGCTGGCTGACGCCGTTGCCACCTGCACCGGCGCCGTGTGCGGCACCTCCACCGTCACCACCTTTGTGGAGTCCTCCGCAGGCGTGGCTGAGGGCGGACGGACAGGCCTTTCCTCCATGTTCACCGCGCTGTTCTTCTTCATTGCCATGTTCCTTTCTCCCGTTGCGCAGCTGATCCCCACCTATGCCTGCGCCGCCGCCCTGATCTATGTGGGCGTTCTGATGATGAGCAATGTGAAGAATATCGAGTGGAGCGACCCGGCCGCCGCGGTGGTAGCTTTCCTGACCATCGCCATGATGCCCATGACCTACAATATCTCTTACGGCATCGCCTTTGGTCTTCTCGCCTATATCTTCATTAAGCTCTTTACCGGAAAGATCAAGGAAATCAATGTGGGAACCTGGGTCATTGGAATTCTCTTTGGCCTGATGTTCTTCCTGACTCATTAAAAAGGACTTTTCCAGAAGAAAAGGAGCCCGCCGCAGAGTTCACTCTGCGGCGGGCTCCTTCTCTTTTTGAAAAACAGGAAAGTTTTGTGTAAGCTTACTTCAGGCGCAGGGCGTATACCTCGCGCCGGGCGGTAATATAGAGGTACTCTTTGTCCTTCCCGGCCTCCAGCACGTTTGCGGGCCGGTCCTCAAGAGAGATGGCCTCTTTCTTTTCGCCGTCCCGATACCGGTACAAAAGACAATCGGGAACATAGGCGTCTCCGTTTTCCGTCAGGGCGAAGCCGTATTCCCCCCTGTTTGCCCAAACCTCGGGAGAAGTCAGGACAAAACCCTTTTCCACTTGGGCCTTGACGATACACTTGTTGTACTCGTCTACCAGATAGGCGTCTCCGCCCACCTTCAGGGGGACAAGGCCCGTGGCCCGGGAAAGAGCGGGCTTAAAGGCCACGGCGGTCTTTCTGTCAGGAGCCAGACAGCACAGCTCTTCCTCTTTCCCGAAGGAGAGCATCATATCGCCGGAATCTCTCCACTGGTTGAGGGGGTACCACAGAATTTCCGGGGCGGCCTCCTTCAGAGACAGCACAGGCAGAGGGGAGAGAGAGGCCTCGGGGGCCTTGGGGTCCATGGCATAGACCCGCACCCGGCGGTCGAAGCTGTAGAAGGTATAATAGCAGCTGCCGTCGCTTCCGCCGTGGAACTCGTCTGTTTTCAGCTCTTCCACGCCGTTTACTACAGAGTGCTTTACCGGCTGGTACTCTACCGCCACCAGCAGCCTTCCCTCGCTGTCTGCCGCAAGGGAGAGGGGCTGAAAATGCTGAGAGGTGAGAAGAGACATGGTCTGAGCTTCCGGATCCCAGTCATAGATGCGATATAGGCGGGAGTCGCAGAGGTACAGATGACCGTCCTTGCCCTCCACTATGGCGTCCACGCAGTCCAGGCCGGAAATAAGCTTTGTAAGCTCGCCCTTTTTCCCGGGAAGCTTTTTGCCGGGCTCGCGCTTGGGAATCAGGAGCCTGGAAAGCTGCCAGAAGCCGGCCTTTTCGCCGGTATTCATGTCCAGATAGAGGTTTTCGATGGTGTACTTCATCTGGGTGAAGTTGTGGCAGTTCAAAAATTCCAGATCTGAGCAGTTCCAGGCTCTGACTACGCTGGGATACGGGTTATCTACCCAGATGACCCGGAAGGAGTAGAAGTTGGCAAACAGCAGGTTTCGGCAGTTCGTCAGCTCATAGGGCTGGCAGTAGGGGCTTTCGGCCACCTCTTCCTCTGTCTGCATACACAGAAGCTGCCAGTTGGAGACATTTCGCATCAGGATCTCGTGGCGCACATGATGCTCCACAGAGATCTGGTACATGACGCCGGGAGTCTCTGTCTCAGAGATAAAGAATCCAGCCTCGGCATAGGGACTGGCGCTCCACACATCCTTGAACACGCCGCCTCCGTTCTCAGTGATCCACAGGCTCCAATACTGGGAGTCCCAGGGGCGCTCCAGATCATGGTCCGCCGTGCGGGAGGGGTTATAGACCGGAACATTTTCCTGAGCCGCGGTGATCTGCCCGTGTCCGCCTACAAACTTCACGTCGTTCATATAGGAATCCTTTGAGGCCATCCATTTGCAGCCGGTGGCTCTGGGATTTCTGGCGGCAGTGTCGATGCCGATGCCGTTTAACAGCTGCCAGCCGCCGCGGCTGGTCTCGATCAGGGCCTTGGGAGAGCCAAGGCCTGCCCAGGCGGGGCTGTTTTCCGCGATGACGATCTGTGTGGAGATGGGGTTAAAGCCGAAGAGCGCTCCGCCCTCTCTCAGATAGAGGGTGTCGGAAATGAGATAGATGCCCTGGGGCAGATAGACTGCCTTACACTCATCCAGCGCTTTTTGCAGGGCTTGAGTGTCGTCCGCAATGCCGTTGCCGAGGGCGCCGAAGTCCTTGGCGTTTTTCCAGGTGCTTTGGGGAGGAAGGTCACAGATCTCCCGGGGGAAGCTGGGGGCAAAGGAGGCAAGGGGAGTCGTCTTTACTGTGCATACCCGCCGGGGCTCTGCTTCGCCCAGGGTGAACTCCTCTCCCACGCAGAGCTCTTCCACCGCATAGGCGCCCGCTTCTCCCAAAAGCTTTTCGCCGGTCTCCTTGCCCAAAAGGAGGGAGGGGGTATTTTGGCAGTGGATATTGCGCAGGTTGATCTGGGTGCAGCTGTTCTGATCTCTTGAGATCCGCAGGGCGGCGCCTGTGATATTCTCAAATATGCAGTCCTTCCAGAAAAGCTTTTCCCAGTAGCCGTCCATCACCTCGTCGGCGCAGGGTACATTTTTAAATTCCACATGGCTGAAGGTCAGGCCGCATTCCCGGGAGAGCACGGCGGACTTCCGCTGGCCGGAAAAGGCGCTTTCCACCAGCACAAAGGGCCAGCCGGGAGAGCATTTCGTGGTGTAGATGCCATAGTCGCCCCCCAGGAAGATCAGGTTTTCCATTTCGTTGCCCACATCAAAAATGCCTGCCTTGCCCTCTCCGATGTCGAAGACGCAGTGAGAGACAAAGCCGTGCTGGGCAAAATGGGCGCGTATAACAACGGCGGCGGGGTTCCCCTCCTCGATCTTGAAATCGATATTGGAAACGGCGCTGTAGAAGGTGCCGGGGTTGGCGTCCTGGATCTGCCCCGCAATTTTCGGCATATTTCCGGTAAACCAGAACATATACACAGCTTCGCCCTTGTCGTCCGCAGGGGCCTTCTGGAAGCCGGGCGTGTTCTTTTTCAGTACGAATTTCGGGCGGGTCTCGCCAAAGCCGATCATGCGCACGGCTCTGGGCAGATAGACGGTTTCGCTGATGCTGTAAACGCCGGAGGGGATCAGTACGATCCCCCGGTGGTCGTGCTGCTTTACGCTGTCTAAAAGGTTTTGCAGCCTGTCAGTTACATCACAGATCCCGTTTTCGTCCGGGGTAAGCCCCGCCGTGCTCAGCACCGCGGCCCTTGGGTCGTCCAGCTGCTGGGGATATACTGAGCCGGCATGGGCAAAACGATATTCGTTCATAAACAACTCCTCCTGAAAAGGCCAAAAATAGTTGATCTCTGCTCTTTATCCCTTCACGGCGCCGATGACGATGCCCTTGACGAAGTACTTCTGGAAGAAGGGATACACCACCAGAATGGGCAGAGCGCCCATCACGGCTACGGCCATGCGGATCCCGGTGGAGGGAAGCACAAAGTCTTCATTCTGCTGAAGCGTTTTCGCAGCGTCGCTGTTGCTCAATAAGAACTGCACATCCAGAAGCATCCGGTTCAGAAGCACCTGAATGCTGTAGAGCTTGTCGTCGCTGATATAATAAAGTCCGTTGAGCCAGTCGTTCCAATAGTTGAGGCCTACCAAAAGAGCCAGAGTGGCGATGATGGGAATGGACATGGGCAGCACCACCTGCACGAGGATCCTCAGCTCTCCCGCGCCGTCTATCCGGGCCGCCTCGATCACGGCGTCCGGGATATTGGTAGTGAAATAGGTGCGCATCATAATGACATAGAAGGCGCCCATCATCAGGTTGGGGAACAGAAGGGCCGCAATGGTATTCTTGATATGGAAGGTCTGGGTCCACATGATATAGCTGGGCACCAGGCCGCCGTTGAAGAGCATGGTAAAGAACAGGAAAAACGCCAGGATCCCGCGGCCGGGCAGGTCCCGGCGGGACAGGGGATAGGCAAACAGGGTGGTGATGGTGAGGTTAGCGAGCGTCCCCACTACGGTGACGAAAGCGGAGATTGCATAGCCCCGCAGGATATCGCTGGAATCCACCAGCAAATATTTGTAGGCGGCAAAATCGATCTCTCTGGGGAAAAAGCTGTAGCCGTACCGGATCAGGCTGGTCTCTTTGGTAAAGGAGGAGACCACCAGGAGAATAAAGGGGATTACACAGCATACCACCAGAAGGATCATGATCAGATTGGCAACGATTTGAAAGCCTTTGCTGCGATCTACCATAAGTTCTCCCTCCCTTAAAACAGAGCGTTTTCCTTGCTGAGCTTTTTCACCACAAAGTTAGCGGTGAGTACCAGCAGGAATCCGATCAGTGATTGATATACACCTGCGGCGGAGGCCATGCTGATATTGTTCAAAGACATCAGTCCCCGATACACATAGGTGTCGATGGTATTGGTCACATCCAGCAGGGGTCCGGAGTTCATGGGCACCTGATAGAACAGGCCGAAGTCGGAATAGAAAATGCGGCCGATAGACATCAAGGTCAGCGTAATGATGGTGGGCTTTAAAGAGGGCAGGGTGATGTGTACCACCTGCTGCCAGCGGTTCGCGCCGTCGATCACGGCGGCTTCATAATAGCCCCGGTCGATGCCCACCAAAGTGGCATAGTAAATAATGCAGTTATAACCCAGGCCTTTCCAGATGTGGACTAAGGTCAGAATATAGGGCCAGTATTTCGGCGTGGTGTACCAGGAGATAGGCTCCTTGCCGAACAGGGGAAGGATCGTCTTGTTGATAAAGCCGGAGTCTGTGCTCAAAAAGGCATAGGCAAGGTAGCTTACCACCACGATGGAGATCAGAAAGGGGATCAGGATCGTGGTCTGATACAGCTTCTTTGCCCGGGTAGAGCGGATCTCGTTTAAGAGGATCGCCACCGCGATAGCGCAGACGGTACCTAAAACGATAAATACGATATTGTAAAGCAGGGTGTTGCGGGTGATGACCCAGGCGTCCTTTGTCTTAAACAGGAACTCAAAGTTTTTAAAGCCGATCAGCGGGCTTCCCCACATGCCCTTTCCGTAGTTGAATTGTTCAAAAGCGATCACGATACCCGTCATGGGGATATAGTTGTTGATGATGAGATAAACCGCGCCCGGTACCATCATCAGATACAGTGGCAAATAGCTCTTGAGCTTTTTCAGAAAATTGTGTTTTTTCGTAGTCACTCGGGTACCTCCTCATAAAATAGCCCCTGTATCAAAGAGGCGGAGCGGCTTGATGCCATGCTCCGCTTCTTTGTAGGGCAGGTCAGTTTTAAAGGGCACACACGCTGACCTGTGTGTTATTTTACTTATTAGCGGCCAGCCACTCGTCAAGCTGCTTCTGCTTCTCGGCGATGATATCGTTGCCGCCGGCCTCTTCCAGCTCCTTCAGGAAAGCGGGCAGAGCCTCTGCGGGATCGATAGAACCGGTGGCCAGAGCGTTCTCATACTTGTTCTTTACGTTGCGCACGGCCGTGACCTGATTGAGTACATTGGCGTTGTCCCAGGTGTAGCCGGTGGCGGGGGAGACAATGGCAGACTCGTTCCAGGCAGCGGTCTCCTCCCAGATGTTGGCAGGATCGCCTTCCCAAACGAAGGACAAAAACTCGTTAGGCCATGCCCAGGGATAGGCGGGGTAGCCAACGGTGGTGCCGTCCACGCCCTCGGGATAGCGGATCACATTGTTCTCCTTGTCAGCAAACTCATAGTACTTGCCCTCGATGCCGTTGATGCAGATGTTCTCCAGCTCGGGGTTAACGTACAGCTCGTTGAGCACCTGAACGGTACGGCCGGGATTTTCGCTGTTGTGGGCCACATACCAGAGGATATCCACACGGTTGGTGGTGGTGTAAACAGGAGTCAGAGTAAATACCAGCATATCCTTGGTGGTAGAGCGCTTCTGCTCCACTTCGATGCCGGGCTTGGTGTTGCAGAACTGGCCGAAGCCTCTGCCGGCAGCAATCTGAGTAGCGGAGGTGTCAGAGGTAGAAGAGGAATCCGGAGGGATAAAGCCCTTCTGTACCCAATCGTAACGGCGTGTTACGACCTCCTTGTAATAATCGGAAGCGAAGTAGTTGACAACCGTCAGGTCATCGGGATTGGTGCAGTCAACGAGAGAGCCCAGGTCTCCGCCCAGGTTGTCCTCGGTGTTCATGATGGTCATGGCGCCGCCGCCGGGCACTACGGGCCAGACATCCGGATACTTTTCCTTCACTGCCTCAAGCAGGGGGACCAGGTCGTCCTCGGTCTTGATATTGCTGTAATCCACGCCGGTGGCGTCAGCCATTTCCTTGACGCAGGAGAAGCCCCAGCTTACGGCGATCTCCTTGTTGGCGGGCAATGCGTACTTCTTGCCCTGCAGGGAGGTGGTGGCCCATCTCTCTTCGGGGATCTGGGAAAGAATATCGGGGCCGTATTCCGGCAGATACTCATCCATGGCGACGATCTGTCCGTTGTTGACGGCAGACACGAAGATGTCGCGGTTATTGTACATCAGATCCAGCTTTTCGCCGGAGGAGAGCATCAGGTTTACCTGGTCCGGGTAGCTGCCGAAGCCTACACGCATAATGTCCAGGGTGGTGTTGAATTTCTCCTTCAGAATGGCGGTAGCAGCCTCAGAGATCTCCTTGCAGGCTTCCGTGGAAGCGTCGCCGGGGATCAAAAGCTTTACCGTGTAGGGCTCCTGGGTGCTGAAATCCTTCTCGCCGGTGCTGCTTACCACGGCCGAAGAGGCGTTGGAGCTGTTCTCCGGGGTGGAAGAGGCGGGAGAAGAGGTTTCCCCGTTTCCGCAGCCTGCAAAAGCGGATACCAGAAGGGCGCCGCTGAGCACTGCTGCCAGAAATTTCTTCATAAGGTTTTCCTCCTTTTTTTCTTCCGTTTGGTAGAATTGATTTTGATGGGTTGTCATGTAAAAACGGAAGAGTTTGGAACCATTTTATCCAATTTTTGGGAAAATATCTGCTGTGAGCGTGACATAAGGATGTTCCGAAAATGACATTTTTTCAAAGAGCTCCCCAAAGCGGAGGGCGCTTTGGGGAACTCTGGGCCGAAAGCTTACTCCTCTTTTCCGTTTTCCTTTCGGTATTCCGAAGGGGACATGCCGAATTCCTTTTTAAAGGCTTTGGCGAAATGGGAAAAATTCACATATCCCGCTTTGGACGCGATGATGCTGATGGAAAAGGAGGTGTTCAGCAGGAGAGACTTGGCGATTTTCATTCTCTCCTGTGTCAGATAGTCGCTTAAAGCGATTCCCATCTCTTTTTTAAAAAGGCGGGAAAGGTATTCCGGGTTCAGGTAGACTGCCTTGGCGATCTCCTGGCGGCCGATATTGCGGGGAAGATTTTCCTGGATGAAGCTCAGCACCCGGTCGATCTGGGTGCGTCCGCGCTCCAGCTCTTTTCCCTGCTTCTCCTCTACATATTCCGTGGCGAAGTCCACGAATTCCAAAAGCTGGGGCAGAGAGGCGTTGGCGCTGAGTACGGCGTCATAGTCGAAGGTGTCTGTAAAAACCTCCCTGGCGCTTTCCTGATATTCCCGGGTGATGGAAAAGAACAGTTCCAAAAAATCCTCGTGAAACCGGGAAAGCACCTCTCGATTCAAAGCGCCCTGATCTGCGAGAGAATTCAAATACCGGTGGATCTCCTCCCGAACGGCTTGAGCGGCCCCCTGGGACAACAGGCTTTTCCATTTGGAGAATTCGGGCTGAACATAGGGAAGGGGGGAATCGCTTTCCAAAAAAAGCAGCCCGGATTTTTTGGCCACATTATTGCGGTGCGCTTCCTGCAGGCGCCGGTATTCCTTCGGCAGTTCTTCAAAGACAACGGGCTCTCTCTGAAGATAGCAGGACAGCTCCAGATGAAATTCCTGCCTGATGAATTCCACAAAACGCTCCAGGGCGTTTTTTACGCTTTTGTACTCCTCTTCGGGAGAGAGATCCTTTGAAAGTGCCAGGACAAAATAGCTGTCCCCTCCCATTGAGAGTACCGTGGTCCCCTCGGCGCAGGATCCCAGAAGCTCTTCGGCCACATTCTGAAAGGCGTAGAGCAGCACCCCCTGTTCCACGGGCTCTTTCTGCCAGAGCTGGATCTCCGCCAGAGCACAGCGGCAGGGAGATTGGGGGGTACAGGAAAAGCCGAAAGCCTCCGCGCGGTTGGCAGCCTCCCGGGCATGAAGTCTGGTCCCCTGAAGAAAGTCCCGCAGAAGATTTCTCCGAAAGTTCAGCACCTCCCGCTCCGCCCCCTGGCCCAGAGCGCTGTAGGCAAGCAGCGTCTGCTCCTCTGTCAGCCGTTGGGAGGCTTTTAAAATGGCTTCCTCGATGCTTTGATAGCTGGCCGGCTGCAGCAGATAATCTACCGCTTCCAGCTTCAAAGCCGTTCTGGCATAGGAGAAGTCTGCGTGCGCAGTCAAAAAGATACATTTGGTTTCCGGCAGGTTCTCCCGTACCCAGGAAACCAGAGAGAGCCCGTTTTCTCCGGGCATTTCAATATCGCACAGGAGGATCTGGATCTTTTCCCTTTCCAGGATCTCTCTGGCCTCTTTCGCGCTGCAAGCGCCATAGGCTTTCTCTACCTTCAGCCGCTTCCAATTGACGCCGGAAAGAATCCCCTGTACCACATCCGGCTGATCGTCTACAATCAGGACTTTCATCAGGTATTTTCCTCCTCTTTTTCCTCAGGTTCCTCTTTTTCCGTGATGGGAAAAATCAGCTCAAACTCTGTGCCTGGGTGAAGATTCCAGCAGGCAAAGCCAAAGCGTTCGCCGTAAAGCAGATAGAGCCGCTGCCTAACATTTAAGATCCCAATATGATTTTCCCGATACCCAAAAGAAACCTTGCCGTTATATTCCTTTAAAAGCTCTTCCGAAAGACCCGGCCCGTTGTCCTTTACGGTGATGTCCAGGCTGTCCCCCTCTTCAGAATAAAGTCTTCGGATCTCCAGGGAAAGCTCCAGGGGCCTGTCAGGCAGCATGGCGTATTTGCAGGCGTTTTCCACAAAGGTCTGAAGGCAGAGAGCAGGGATCAGAGCGTTTTCAAGTCCCGGCTCTGTCAAAAGGGAGAAATGAATGAGCCGGGAGGTGATGTAGCGCTGCATATTGATATAGTTTTCCACATGGGAAAGCTCGGTAGTAAGGGGTACTCTGTCTTTATTGTCGTGGAAAATATAGCGCACATGGTCGGAGATCATTAAAATAGCGTTTTGTATTTTTTCATAATTTCGCTTTTCCGCCATGCCGTAAAGGGTCTTTAGAATATTCAGGAAAAAGTGAGGGCTGATCTGCAGCTGCAGGTATTGCAGCTGGGCATACTGGTAGGAAAGCTCCTTCTCGTAGGCTTCGATCTTCAAATTCTGGACCTGATCCATCATGCTGTTAAAGGAGGTGGACAGCTGCTTTAATTCCTCTGTTTTCTGATCTTCCGCAAAGCGCACGTCCATTTGCCCGGAATGGATTTTCTGCAGTGTCTGATCCATCTGCTTCATCGGCTGTAAATACCAGCGCTTGAGAGACAGGAAGAAAAGGGGAACTAACGCCAGCACCAATAGGGAAAGCCCCAGGATCGCCCAGAACAGCCGGTTCATTTTCTGAAAGCTGATTGGAGAGGACTCCAGGAATACCATATACATATCGCTGACGGGAGAATAATTTTGTACAATAAAATAGCCGGCGGAAAAATAGGAGGGGGTGTCGTTTACCGACAGGCGGATATTCTTTTCTTTGAGAAATTGCCGGGAGGTGAGAGGAGTTCCCTGGCTATCGGCATAAAAAAGAATGGGATCTTCGGGAAAACGTGCCGTGTTCTGGGGGATAAGAGTCTGTTCCAGGTCCAGAAAGCAGACGGTGCCGGCGTTTTTCACGAGAAATTCCCGGACAAGAAAATAGCGGTTTTCCAGTTTGACCGGATGCCAGGTATAAGGAGCATTTTCTCCCCAATGGTCTGTAAGCTCGTACACATAAGCACGCATGGCAGCGCGCTCTTCATAGGTCGTATGCTCTGTGGAGCAGGCACCCTTGATCATGTCATTTTGCCCTGAAATCAGAAAGATAGAGGAAATGGAAGGCTCAATATTGATCAGAGTGCGGTATTCGTTCAATACATTATAGGAATAGCCGTAGGCGTCCAGAGGGGTTTGAGGGTAGAGCAAACGGTTGTGATTATATTCCTGAGCCCAATAGTTTGAAATGAAGGTAGCGATGCGCTCCACGTCGTTATCCAGTCCGCTCTGATAAAGATAAATGGTGCTTCGTCCGTTTGACTCCATTTCTGTGTGCAGGGCCTGTAGAGAGAAGAAATTTTGAATGATCTGCAGTGCCAAAATGGGAAGGATAAACAGCAGGATCATAATTCTTTGAAGCTTGCGGATCGAGTAAAGCCTCTTTTTCACGCTGGCTCCTCCTTTTTGCCCTACCGGATATGAAAGGCCCTTTTCCGTTGCTGGGAAAAGGCAGGAAAACCTGATTTATTATTATTTCATTATAGCATAGTGCCTTCTCGTCTTAACGGCCTCGCACTGTTCCTTTTATGACTTCGTTGTGTTCCTTTAATGACTTTTTGAAGGGCTGCCTCGGCTGAATACGACTGCCATTTTTCTCCGCAGAAAAAAAGGGAGAGGACGAACCGTTTCGGTTCGTCCTCTCCGGGGGATCTGAAAATAGGCTCTTTTATCGAAGGCCGCCGCGCCCTCAGGCCAGAGGGATCTCCACGCCCTCAATGGTGATGGACTGGATCTCATCCAAAGGAAGCATCTGGTCAAACCGGAGGACATACCAGCATTTCAGCTTTTCTCCCTGCTGTTTGGAGTCGCCGTGCACGCTTTGCATGTGGGTCTCCTTTTCCTCAAAAGTACCGGGACTGAAAAACTGTGTTCCGTCTTTTTTTGTGATCACGCAGGCAAGCTCCTCCAGATGGTTTTTTAAGGTTCTCTCATAGGGCTCTGTCTCAATTACCTGTTCCAGACCGGCTTCTCCGATGTCTGCCGTGTGCTTTATCATCATGGAAAGCGGAGAGATCGTGATCTCGTCTAAAGTGATCTCTATGCCCTCCACGGACAATACCTGTCCGGCGGGCAGCTCTGTAGAAAGGTCTTCGTAGCTGATATCAAATTTCAGCTCCCACTTTCCCTCGACCTTCTTTTCCCGCAGGAAACGATAGCGGTTGAACACAAGGGTGTCGATGGTCATAGTGGCTTCCCCCTGCGGGAAGGGTTCTTCACTCTCCCAGACCCGAATGATTTGAAGCGTATCGTCTCCCGGAGTGAAGTCCGTTGTGTAGCCGCCGCCGGAGGAAAAGCCATCCAGAGCGCCCCCCATTTTCATGGCTTCATAGTCTATCTCCTGCTTCTCAATGCCCGGCATCGTGATGCTGGTGACGATCGTGCAGGTGTACCGGTCCCGCAAAATAGAATCCACTCTGACGGTAACGCCCTGATCTGTGGCGCTGACGCCTACCGGATGGCCCAGCTTTTCTACCAGCTCTCTATCAAGAGGCGGGGCGCTGCCGTCATTGCGGAAGGCCGGAGCAAAGGGGTCCTCCAGGCCGTTGAATATGCCGCTTGCCGCTCCCACTCCCACGGTCAGGGTCAGCACCAGCGCGGCGGCCAGGGCGATCACGAGGCTTCTTCGAAGCCTTTTTGGCCTTTGCTCCTTGCCGTCATCCATCGCGCTTAAAATCAGATCGTCCGGAATATTCCCGATGGCGTTTAATAAGTCTTCACTTTTCACAGCAGAAAATCCTCCTTTTCCAAATGAGCTTTCAGTTCTTTTCGCATCCGAAACAGCAGAGATTTTATCTTGGACTGGCTCATTGCGTATTCCTTTGCCAGCTCCCGGATCGGGCTTAAATACCAGTAGCGGCGGATAAAGATATTTCTCTTGGGCTGAGTTTGAGCGTACAGGAAACGCTCAATGGCGTTGGTCAGCGCGGCGCTTTCTCCGTATTCTTCCACACGGGTCACCGCGGGGATGCAGTCCTCTAATTCGGAAAGGGCCAAAGGGATCTGCCCCCCTGCGCGCTTTTGAGCGCGGTACTGTTTCCGGCGGTTCAAAGAGGTGTTGCGCACGAGCTTTCCGAGAAATGCCTGCAGCTTTTCCGGCCGCCCCGGCGGGATCGCCCGCCACGCAGAGAAGTAGGCGTCGTTCACACATTCCCGGGCGTCCTCATCATTTTGCAGGATACGGTAGGCAATGGCGTAGCAATATCCGCCGTATTTTTCCTCTGTTGCGGAAATGGCCCTTTCAGACCGTTCCCAGTACAGCTTGATGATCTCCTGATCCTCCATGATGCCCTCCTTTTCTTCTAAGGGTACCCTGCCGATCTGCGGCGGGTGAAAGGCCTTTCACCTTTATACACAGAAAAAAATCCGATTGGTTGCAAAAACGGAAATTTGATTTCAGGAAGTACTGATTCAAAACGGCTTTGGCGGGAGGCAAAATAACAGTGGCTTTTTCTTGAAACTCTGCTGCAGAGCGGATATAATAAAGAGGTGGAAAGGAGGACTTGGTATGATGTATCCATTTTTGACTCTTGATGACGGTACCGAAATCGTCCACTCTGAAATGCGCCCTGACAAAACGGTCAAAGTCTATCTGGAAAAGCCAGATGAAAAGGATTGCTTCCATCATGCTGTGTGTATCCTCCCCGGCTATGACTGGCAGGACATCGCCGGGTTTTCTGAGAAAGAAATCGCCCGCTATCAGGAGGTCATTCAATCTACAGCCCATTTGATTCTGCAATTTGCCCAGGACGGAGGCTTTGACAGTGCCGCAGGTTTTTAAGATCGGTTCTTACTGGGTCTACTTCTGGGCAAATGAGAACGACCCGCTGGAGCCGATTCATGTTCATGTCTCAGAGGGCGCACCTTCTGAAAACGCCACAAAGATTTGGATCACAGCGGCTGGAAAATGCTTCCTGTGTCATAACCATTCTCAAATTCCAGAGCGAACTCTTCGGAATATGATGAGGATCATCGAAGCCCGCAGCGCCGAAGTGATTGAAAAATGGCAGGGCTATTCTATTTTGGCTCTGTCACTTATTATTGCTGATAGCTGCACAGTTAAGAGCAAAACAAATGACCCGGACAGTGCTTGTGATATAGTGTTGTCCGGGTTCTGTTTTTACTGTTGTGCTTGGCTTGGTGAGTTTGCCAAAAATCTTTTTACACACTTTATACCCTATAGGGTATAATTCAAAAGCGGCGAATAGGAATATACCTTATCGGGTATAATATCCTTGCAATTTGCTTGACAGTATACCCGTTAGGGTGTAAAATGCAAGTAAATCAAATGTGAGGAGGCAATAGAACCATGAATAAAATAGCGGAGTTTATCAAAGAAAACAGAAGAGCAGCCGGCCTCACCCAAGAAGAGTTTGCAGTGCGTTCCGGTCTTGGGCTTCGCTTTATCCGAGAACTGGAGCAGGGCAAAGAAACTGTCAGAATGGATAAAGTCAATGTCGCTCTTGCCATGTTTGATATGGAAGCTGTGCCGGGCAGAAAGGATGAGAAATAATGGACGCTTTTCGAGTAGCCTATGTTTCTATCAGAAATGTTTTTGCGGGAGAGCTTCGGGAAACGGATGAAGGGTATTCTTTCACTTATGACCAGCAGTATTTGAAGCGTGAAGACGCAAGTGCGGTATCCCTTACTTTACCTCTTTCCGAAACGGCATACACATCCAAAACACTGTTTCCGTTTTTTGACGGGCTCATTCCCGAAGGTTGGCTGCTGGGTGTTGTGAGCCGAAACTGGAAAATAGATACCAGGGACAGATTCGGCTTGCTGCTGGTTGCCTGTAAGGATGGGATCGGCAACGTGAGCATCAGGGAGGACCGCATATGAATTGTTTATGCTGTGGGAAACCGCTCCGCACTGAAAATACGCAATCCGGTTGGCACAAAAGCTGTATCAAGAGATTCTTTGGAACCACGGAACTTCCTGAAATCGCAATAGATGAAAAAACTTTGGAAATCCTTGCAGCGGAAAGCACAAGCAGAGGCTATACAGTTCCCGGCGTTCAAAAGAAGCTGTCTTTACACTTGCTTTCTGAAGAAAGCAAGCCCAGGCTCACACTGGTAAATTATCCTACGGGATATATTTTGAAGCCACAGGTCAAGGAATTTGAGGCATTGCCGGAAGCTGAACATCTTGTCATGTGTATGGCTGATGCCGCAGGGATTTCCACTGTCCCTCATGCGCTTATTATGGGAAATGGCACTCTCGCTTATATCACAAAAAGAGTCGATCGAGTGTTTCAGAAGAATGCTGTGCAGATGCTCGCAATGGAGGATTTTTGTCAGCTCGATTTGCGCTTGACACAGGATAAGTACAGGGGGTCTTACGAGCGCTGTGCGAAAATTATTGATCGATATTCAGCCCGCAGCGGGTTAGATATGACTGAGCTCTATTGGCGTTTGGTGTTTTCGTTCCTTGTCGGCAATTCCGATATGCACTTGAAGAACTTTTCGCTCATCGAAACAGAAGAAGGCAGCGGGAAATATTTGCTTTCCCCTGCATACGATCTGCTTCCGGTAAATGTCATCATGCCCGAAGATCATGAGCAATTTGCTCTCGCCATGAATGGCAAAAAGGCGAACATCCGCAGGAAGGATTTTCTTGTGTTTTCGGAGGAATGCGGAATTTCGCGCAATTCTGCTGAGAGAACGATCGCAATGCTTTTGTCAAAGAAAGAGAAATTTATATCCATGTGTCATGATTCTTTGCTGCCGGAACACATCAAAGACCGTTTTGTTTCTCTCATGGAAGAGCGAATGAGTATATTGGAAAGATAAAATTCAACGCGTAAGACACGCTATTGAGAAAACCGCACATTCGCAAGCAGAAGACCTTTTGGTATAATGCAGTATTATGGATTGCTGCACAAATAGGATTTCATGCAGAAAACAAAAAGGACGGTACCAAAAGGTATACCGTCCTTATATCTTGTCTATAACCTGAGATCCTCATCATTGTACAGCAGGGCAATTTCATTGGGCGTGTGCCCCCGGTGCACATGCATTCGCACATTATTACACATGTCTGCACACAGGCGATAGTATTCCTCCTCCGCCTCTTCAGACGGGAATTTTTTCATTCTGCCCACCTCGTGCAAAGTGCTTTCCGCACAGTAAGGGAGCTCTCCGTCTATGCATGCAACTCCCTGCAGATCTTCCAATACCTCTTCCACATTTTTTACCTTCAGAACCCTCTTTGCAAACTCACGAAGGGCTTGGCATTCACGAGTATTGCGAATTACTTCATAGCTGTAAAGATCATCTGCGTATTTGAGAAGCTCCTCCCTGTCGGGCACATAAAAGGGCTTGCCTTCCTGCTGCTCCTTCAGCTCATCATAGCTTTCAAAATCGCCTGCCGTGTATAAGTACTCAAAAATGATTTCCCGCTTGCGGGGAGGCGTGAGCTCCGTAACGTCCTCGAATATTTCTTCCTCTCCCGCAACAATACAGTGCATCTCATTTTCGTTCAGCCCGTCAAGGAAAGCCAAAAACTGCTCCTCGGAAACAGCAAGGTCGGGGTTTTGTTTTTGAATGATGCGCCAGGCGCGGTACACCGGCGTAATTCCGTAAAGATTACAGAATGCCCGTACATATTGTTTCAATAGGGACTCATTCTCTGGAGAAATCCCGGTTTTCAGTATTGCTTCCTCGCTCATGCTGTGTTCCCCTTTTCATGTCTGGTGAAATAGGTATTTCCTATCTTCCAAAATTCACTGATTTGGACGCAATGGCGCCTCTGCTTCTGCCATGTTCCTTCGTAATTGCAGAAATGGTCATTCCTGAATCAAGTTCCTCAGGCAGCTCTTCCACTCAGTTTCTTTGAAGCCCACTAGGACAAAATCGTCACCAATCAAAAGAGGGCGCTTGACCAACATTCCGTCGGTGGCGAGAAGCCGCAGCGTCTCGTCCTCGTTCATACCGGGCAGCTTGTCTTTTAACTCCAAGGACTTATACAGCAGCCCGCTGGTATTGAAAAACTTCTTCAAGGGCAGCCCGCTGCGCTTTTGCCATGCCGCCAGTTCATCACGGGTAGGATTCTCCGTCTTTATGTCCCGGAGCGCATATGCGATCCGATTTTCATCCAGCCATTTTTTCGCCTTCTGGCAGGTGCTGCACTTAGGGTAGCACATAAAAGTCATGATTTATCACACTCCTAAAAAAGTCCTGACAAAGAGGGACTTGCCCTTAGTATAACGCAAACCTATCGGAACATCAAGGCAGATCCTGTTATGAAATAGGATCCCATCCGGGTCGGTGTGTTTCTTAATCGGGCTCTGCTCAAGCGCTGCGATAAAGCGATCCCGCAGACGGGGCGCCGCTTGCTATTTTTCCTTCCCTGAGGTACAATAGGGCTACAGGAGGGAAGCCTATGCCTGACATATATTCCATTGATGAATTGAAGCGGGTGCTGCACCCGGTGTTTTCTCAGCACGGTGTAAGAAGCGCGGTGCTGTTTGGTTCCTATGCAAAAGGGCTGGCCACTCCTCAAAGTGACGTCGATATTCTGGTAGACAGCGGTCTGCGGGGGCTGGCTTTTTACGGATTGCTGGAAAGTGTCAGTTCAACCCTGTCTGTGCCTGTGGATCTTCTTGATGTGACCCAGATCGAAAAAGGGGCGCCTATCGAGACTGAAATTGCCCGAACGGGAGTGCAGATTTATGGACAGTAAGGACATTGCTGTATTGAGAAAAATGCTGGGGCATATTGAATCTATTCTCTCTTATTGCCATGACTGCAAATCTCTGAAAGATTTCAGCGCCAACTCCATGCGAATGGAAGCGACGGTGTTCAACTTGATGCAGATTGGAGAACTGGCAAAGGAATCTCTGAGCGACGGGGCGAAGTCCCAGATCAAAACCATTCCCTGGCAACAGATATACGGACTGCGAAACCGTATTGTTCACGGATACTCCGGCGTTAATATGCAAATCGTCTGGGATACGGTATCCATTGACATTCCCGGACTTTACAAAGAATTAGCAGCTGCCTTGGAAGCAGATCATTGACTTTCAGCGGTGAGGCGGCAAAGTGCCGCCCCGCCGCTTTTTACACCCATAAGAGAAACGAGATTTCCCGCATACTCTCGCCGTGTCCGGCATACCTATAGAACACCAGAAAAAGGGGTGTTCTGTATGGCAAATCATGTGATCGACGACAGGGCCACACGCTTGGGAGAATATATCGTAGAGCATAAGGCCACCGTTCGGTGTGCCGCCAAGCAGTTCGGAGTGAGCAAAAGTACGGTACATAAGGATGTCTCTCAGCGCCTTCGCTATATTGACTCCGGGCTTTATCGGGATGTGAAAAATGTATTGGCAGTGAACAAGGCCCAGCGCCATATTCGTGGAGGCCTTGCCACCAAGCGAAAATATGAGTCCAGAAAATAAAGGAGTTTGTGGCAGAAAGGGATAGCCGATCCGGATAGCATAAGAAAATGCGGGCCATTGTAGGGTGGCCCGCAAATGGTGTTTTCATGGGCTGCTTCTTTCTGGCAGTCCATTTTGCCTCTGAAGCGATGACGAAGGCAGGCTTTTTAGTCTTTGCCCTCGATCACGCCGATGGGGTCAAAGGAGACGCCGTCCTTTTTGACCTCAAGATGCAGATGAGGGTTTTCCGCTGATTCCATGGGTACGGCGGTGATGACGCCCAGCTGCTGTCCCTTACTGATCACATCCCCCTGCTTCACGAGAAAATCCTCACCCAGACCGCAATAATAAAAATCGTAATCTCCGTGCTCTGCCCATACCACGTTTCCAAGCATCATGTCCGTGTATACGCCCTTTACAATGCCGTTGCCGCAGGCAAGCACCGCCTCGCCGCCCTGCGCGGTCAGGTCAGCACCGGTATGAATCCGCCAATCCTTCATGGTCTGGGAATAGACAGGAGCTCCGGCGCTGTAAGCGCAGGCGATCGCCTGTGACTGTACGGGGAAAATCAGCTCATCGCTTCGCTCATACAGCGGGGCGGTGGTTTTTTCTTCTAAGCTGTCTTCCGTGCCGGAAGGCCCTTTTGTGTCGATTTTACCGGCAGTTTCCAGGGCGGAGCTTTCTTCACAGGAGGCGCTTGAGGGAGGAGTATCCTGTTTTGGAAGCGTTTCCGGGTCCTCCTTGTCCTCAGGCGAAAGGGAAGCGCTCTGCTGCCCCTTGAGAACGTCTTCGTTCTGCTTCTCCTGAAGCCCGGACTGATTCACAGCCTGACTTGCCGTTTCACCCTGGGGGGTGAGATACTCCTGTACGGCGTCATAAGTGCTCCACGCGGCAATTCCAACGGCCACCAGACAGATCGCCAGAGCCAGATAAAAACCGCCGCGCTTGGCTTTTTCATTTGAATATCGCTTTGGGTTCATCAATAAAACTTCCTTTCGGATAAGATACTGAAGCCTGTGTTTTTATTGTGAACGCGAGCCGGGAAGTTTATGCGCCATGTTCGAAAAAGAATCCGAAAGGATTTTCTGAATAAAAAGAAGCAGCGCCGGCTTTTAGCCGGCGCTGCTTCTTTTAGCTTGAGGGGTATTATTGAGGAGGGTAGAACATGTATCTCAAGAAAAGGTGCGGTCCAATTCTTTTGAGTACGGTACTATTATATCCGAAGGACAAAAAAAGTTGTTACAGCGCTGTGAATAAAGATTGAAATAATTCCGGAGGTTTTGTGAATTCTTGCTTAACAGGGAAAAAAACGTCAAAATTTCATCTTTTTTCAGTTTCACGGAACAAATGTTTGCATTTTTCTAAAAGGAATGCTATACTGAATATAAACTATTACAGATATGGGATACAGGGGAAAGGGAAAAAGCCGGCGGTTTGCGGCTGATGAAGCCGGGAAAAGGTCTCTTCTCCCTTCCGCTGATACGGTCTTTGGCAGCTTGCAGCGGATCTTCGAGATAAAGAAAACCGGGTCTCCCTTTTATAATTTGGAAAGGAAAGTGGTCATATTATGGAACGCTTGACGAAAAGCCAGCAAAAGGTATATGATTTTCTGCGCAGGGAAGCTCCCCGCGGAGTGCCGCCCACGGTGCGGGAGATCTGCGCGGCGACGGGCCTGCGTTCCACCTCTACCGTACATGCCCACCTGAAGACGCTGGAGCGCCTGGGCTATATCAGCCGGGAGGCCGGACTCAACCGGTCGATCCGCATTGAAGGCAGCGAGGCCACAACGCAGGTCCCGATTTTGGGAAGGGTGACGGCCGGGCTTCCCATTTTGGCGGTGGAAGAGATAGAGGGCTATATCCCGTTTCCGGAAAAGGCGGGAAAGGAGCTGTTTGCCCTGCATGTGCAGGGCCTCAGCATGCGGGACGCCGGGATCCTGGACGGGGATTATGTAGTTGCCAAGCGTACCCCCGCGGCGGAGGACGGAGATATTGTGGTGGCGATGATCGAGGATGAGGCCACAGTAAAACGATTTTTCCGGGAAAAGGACGGGGTGCGCCTGCAGCCGGAAAACCCGGACTTCGAACCCATCTTTTCCAAGGAAGTTTTCATCTTGGGAAAGGTAGTGGCCGTAGTACGGTATTATTGAGACGGGCTCTGAAGAATTGAGGCGGCGAAGGTTCCTTCGCCGCTTTTTTATGTGAAAAAATTTTTTGTGGGGGATTGACTCAAACACGGTGTCGCGCTTTATACTGGCAGCAGAGAAAAAGAAAGGAGGAAACCCTGATGGAGGAGCGGATGACAGTCACTCAGGTATCCAGAGAATACGGCGTATCTGCCAGAATGCTTCGCCACTATGAAAAGGCAGGTCTGATCTCCAGCACGAGAAAAGAGGGATATGCTTACCGTGTGTACAGCGGGGAGGATATCCATCGTTTAAAGCAGATCCTTGTGCTCAGGAAGCTGCGCGTCTCCCTGAAGGAGATAGGGGAGATCCTGAAAGATCCCGGCGCCGCCGCTGCCATTTCCATATTGGAAAGGAATCTTTTCCAGCTTGGTGAGGAGGCGAAGGCCCTCTCCGCTGTTCAGGAGGTTTTGACTCAATTCCTCGCTGCGCTGAAGACCCGGGCACAGCTGACGGCGGGAGAGATCCTGCTTGCGGATGAAAAGCTTTTGCGTTTGGCGGATTCGCTTTCTTTTTCTCCAACGAAAATGCAGGGAGAAAGGAGAAAGACAATGGAAGAAAATTTTGAGAGAGCGCAGCAGACGAGAAATGTGATGGAGGATGTGCGGATCGTCTACCTGCCTGCCGCCACTGTGGCGTCGGCTCATGTGATTGGGGACGATCCGGAGGACCGGGCAGGGATAATGATCGCTGATTTCGTTCGGGAAAACAGGCTTTGGGAAAAGCATCCGGGCTTGCGGCTTTACGGGTTTAACCATCCCAATCCGGTGGACGAGACCGGGTATCACGGCTACGAGTTCTGGGTGACCATCCCGGAGGAATTGGAGGTCTCTTCCCCTTTGGAGAAGAAACGCTTCGAGGGCGGGACCTATGCCGCCCATATGATCCGGATGGGAAACTTTCAGGAGTAGGCCTGGCTCGACCGATGGGTCAGGGAAAACGGAGAATATACGGCCGTGGAAAAAGAGGGACCGGAAACCATGTACGGCTGCCTTGAGGAGCACCTGAATTATCACGATCATATTCGACAAACGCCTGAGGGAGAACCGGGGACCGATCAGCTGGATCTGCTGATCCCTGTAAAACGAAAGTAATTCTGCCAAAATAAGAGCGCATGGAAGCTTCCATGCGCTCTCCTCTTTTTCCGCTCAGGTCTCTTCCGGGGGTTCTCCTTCCCCGAGCAGGTCGTTCCGGGCGGGGGCCGTCTGAGAAGGCTCCTCCTGGGAAGCAGGCTTTGGCAAGTGAGGGTCCTTGGGGTCAATGGATTTTTCCTTCAGCCGCACTGTCACCGCGTTTCGAAGCAGCTGATAGATCACGGCGGTGAGGGGCGTGCCGATGAGGATCCCCGGGATCCCCAGGATCCCGCCCCAGAACAAAATGGCAAACAAAGTCCAGACGGGAGGCAGTCCGATGGAGGAGCCCACCACTCTGGGATAGATCAAATTTCCTTCTATCTGCTGCAAGCATAGCAGAAAGATCAGGAAAATCAGGGCGTCAATCGGATGCACCAGCAAAAGGATGATCACGCCCACCGCCGCGCCGATATAGGCGCCCAGAATCGGGATCAAAGCGCCCAGCGCCACCACAGAGGAGATCAAGAGAGCATAGTCCAGCCCCAAAAGGCTCATGCCGATATAGCAAAGGCCCCCTAAAATCACACATTCCGTCAGCTGCCCTTTGATAAAGGAAAAGAATACCCGATTGGATAAAGCGCCTACCCGGCTGATGCGTTTGGCCGCAGAATAGGGCAGAAAGGCGAGCAGAGTAGCCCGGATGCTCTTGAGAAGCTTCTCTTTTCCGAAAAGCATATAGATGGAAAAGATAAAACTCATAATTGCGGAAAAAATGCCGGAGGCCACATTGAAGGTGACATTCATCAGGGAAGCGAGAAAATCCGTGGTCACCCGGGTAACATTGGTAAACAGGGAAGACCAGTTGAAGCTTTTCAAAAAGTCCTGAAGAAAGGCAAGGTCATATTTCGCGGCGAATCCATTGACCCATTTTACAGCGGTATTTACATATACAGGCACGGTTTCCTGCGCTGTTTCCGCGATGGTGCTCATGGATTCAATGAGCCCGGGGATGATGAAGCAGGTGATGAACAGGATCACACCCAGCACCACCATATAGGCGAGAAGGATGGAAAGCGGCCTTTTGAGCTTTTTCCAAACAGGCGATTTGCATTTTTGGAAGGGGCGAAAGGCAATGTCCTCAAAGAAGTGAACGAATACATTGAGGATATAGGCCAGAACGATCCCGTAAATGGCAGGAGAAGCGGTGGAAAGGATCTTGCTCAAAGCGCCCCATATCCGGCCTGCGTTTAGGACCAGCAGTACCAGAAAAGCGCCGAAGCTTAAGAGGATGATCCCGTTTCGCAGTACCTTTTTTTCATCTCGCAGGCTTCTGCCGATATCTCGCAGCCGCATAAAATACCGCCCCTTCCGAATTCAAAAATCAACTGAAATCAAGAATAAAAACGATTGGTAAGCGCCGTGGCACAGGCGGGAAGCAGGCCGCGGCTATCGAGAAAGCGCAGAATGGTAAACCTTTCCCGAATCTCCATGGCGTGAAGCACGCTTTCACAGAACAGCTCTTTGGAGATGCCCAGCTCCTTGGGAGAGCAGGGTGCGCCCGCCGCCTGCAGAACGGAAAGGATCTTCTCCTTGTCCGGCGGAATAAAGCCCTCCGGCAGCTCCTTTTCCGCCAGCTCATAAAGGGAAGCGGAAACCACCGCGGCGGCCGCAACGGAATTCCCGTGGAGGGGATGCTCCTTCCCCTCATGCAGGTACATGACCTCCCAGTAGTGGGAGAAATGGTGCTCCGCTCCGGAGGCAGGGCGTGAATTTCCCACCAGCCCCATGGCGACTCCGGCAAGCACCAGGGCTTCTGTGACATATTTTACCGCGTTCTCTTCCCGGTTTTTCAGCCCGCTTGCGTTTTCTGCGCATTTTTCCACAGCGCGCTCCATCAAGGCCACCGTCTCGGGACAATAGTATTCCCCGTTCAGATCCCGGGCAAGCCTCCAGTCGCAAAGAGCGGTATATTTTCCCGCGATATCCCCGAAGCCTGCGGTCAGCATTTCCATGGGAGCGTTTTTCAGCACGGAGATGTCGGCCACGATGGCGGCAGGATAGACGGCGGGCTTGGTGATCTTCTCCCCGGCTAAGATCAGCGGGGAAACGGTGGAGGCGAAGCCGTCCATGGAAGGGGCGGTGGCCGCGATCATATAGGGGATCCCGGTGCGGGCGCTGAGAAGCCTGGCCGTGTCGTTCAGGGTGCCGGAGCCCACGGCAAGGATCAGATCGTCCTCCGGCTCCATGGCGGCCAGGGCAGAGCCCAGCGTAAATTCATTTGGGATCAGAGTGGGAGAGCCTGGAAAAATGCGGCAATGGAAAGAAAAGTTTTCCGAGGAAAGCAGGGCGGCGATCTCCTCTCCCGCGGCCGCAAAGGTGTTTTCGTCTGCCAGGAGGAAAATATGGGAGGCGGAAAGCTCTCTTACCACCTGGGGAAGAGCCTTCAGACAGCCGCTTTCGATGAGGATCTTCCGGATCCCCACGCTGTGCTCCTTTCCACAGGAGCAGGAAAAGGAGAGCCCGGCAAAATCCCGGGGAGTAAGCTTTGTGAGGTCTGTCATAGCGCGTCATCCTTTCTTTTGTCAGCCTTTCACAGGGCGTCAGGTCTTTTTCAGAAACACCGTTTTGCATCTCTGGCAGGTCACCTGGATCTTTCCCCTTCCCCGGGGAGCCCGCAGCTGCTGCTTGCAGGAGGGACATTTGAAATATTTATATTGCCCTCTTTCCTTCCACTTCCTTTTTTGCAGGTGAAACCAGGCTTCTATGGGGTTCCACACCCTCAAAAAGGCGGAGTACTCTCTTTGCCTTGCGGGAATATTTCGGGAAAAGGTGCGAAACAGGGCATAAAGGTAGAATGCGTCTGCCAGAAGAAACAGCGGCCAGAAAAACAGCCGCCCCAATAGAGAGAAAATAAGCCCTGTGATCAGCAGACTTAAGCTGAGCTTGTCGCCTCCGTAACGGCCATATAGAAATTGCTGAAGCTTTTGTATCAGCATAAAAACTCATCCTTTCTGTGCTTCTAAACGCCTTTTCGGCTTTGAGATTTTTCTTTCAAAATAAAGTATACTGTGGTTTTTCCCCTTTTTCAACTGTGCAGGGCCCTTTCCTTTGAAATTTACATTTCGTTAGCAATTTCCAAGCGAAAATATAAAAATAAGAATCATTTTCGTATTGATTTTTTCAAATTTTCGGGATATAATAAGGAAAACCATCCAATTTCAGGAGGAATGATCCATGGAAAAGCTCAAGGGAACCAAAACAGAGGCCAATTTGATGGCGGCTTTCGCCGGAGAATCTCAGGCGAGAAACAAGTATTCCTACTATGCTTCCAAGGCAAGGAAGGACGGCTTCGTGCAGATCGCGGAGATCTTTGAAGAGACTGCCAACAACGAGAAGGAACACGCGAAAATGTGGTTCAAGCTCTTAAACGACGGAGTGGGGGATACCTTAAAGAACTTAGAGGACGCCGCCGCCGGGGAGAACTACGAATGGACCGACATGTACGCGGGCTTTGCCAAGGTGGCAAAGGAGGAGGGCTTCGATGAGATCGCCCGGCTGTTTGAGGGCGTGGCGAAGATCGAGAAGGCCCATGAGGAGCGTTACCGCAAACTGGCCGCCAATATCAAGGACGGCCTGGTATTCTCCAAGGACGGCGATGTGATCTGGCAGTGCGCGAACTGCGGCCATATCGTCATCGGGAAGAAGGCCCCGGAGGTCTGCCCCGTGTGCGCTCATCCCCAGGCCTATTTCCAGATCAAGGCGGAGAATTATTGAGAGACAGGGCCGATTGATGGCTAATGGGTTATGGGTCGTTAAAAAAGGGACGCCGAAGGCGCCCCTTTTTTAGTTGTTAGACTTGGCTCCCTCTTGGTAGATGTTAGATGTTAGATATTAGTTGTTAGATAAGGGCTTGGCTCTCCTTTTGGGGGGAAGCTGTCCGGTGGACAGCGTTCTGACCCGTTCTACGCTTCCGCTCCGGGTGCAAAGCGCCGGTGGCGCTTGTTCTGCATCGAC
>CAZMFF010000026.1:0-39971 GCA_964565505.1 uncultured Acutalibacter sp.
AACACATCGCAGACAATGAAGTTGTTCACCGCTTCATCATAGAGCGTGATATAGCTTCTGCCCACATGGAATAAAATACCCTGTTTGCGGAAAATATTTTCGGTTCCAATGAGGAATTCCACCACCACAAACTGGCCGATATTCTCTGACAGGATCATCTGCATGGAGCCGCGCATTTCCTCTGAGTCGAAGCTCTGCTGAGGCGGAGAATAGAAATTGCTCAGAACGCTTGTGCCGTCCTCCATCTCCTGAAAATCACTGCGGCCTCTCAGCCGCTTCATGCCCGGAGTCATTGCGTTTCCCCCACCTGTTCTGTACTCTGCCATCTCTGTCATCACATTCCTTTCCCGCAAAATAAATACCGCTCTGCCGCCGCCTATGTTTCGGCATAGGCTTCGGTAGGGTTATAGAAGCAGTGGTCTCCCAGACGAATGACAAACTGCCCTACTTCAGAGGGGAAATTATCCCGGCAGGTGGGCTTGAAGGGGTTGAAATACCATAGGGCAAAGCCCAGGTTCGTAAGCCGGTTCCCCGCAATAGCCCAGTTTGCGATATCGTAGTGCACCTGGGTAGGACGCATGTTATAGATGTTTTGGGAATTATACTTTCCTCCCACCGTCTCCATTGCGCAGGTGAATTGGCGGGGCTGATAAACTACGCTTCGGATGGTGTCCAGACGCCCGTATTCCCCATAGGTCACCTGTACCCGGTTCATCACCACGCAGGCCACCGCCTTCATCCCGGTTTCTCCTTCTCCTCCCGCTTCACATTCTAAGATCCGCGCCAGGATCTCCAAATCGGAATATGCCAACGCCGCTCCCTCCGCTCTCGTTTCTCCTTTTATCCCTATGGATATTTCCCGCTTTTTATTCCTTTTCTGTGGAGAAAGCAGCCGCGTCACAGATAAAGCTCTGAAGAAAATATAGAAAACCGCCGCGAACGGTTCGCGGCGGTTTTTGTTAAAACAACTGCTCTGCCTGCCGGTAGATCACCGGCGTGATATTGGGGTAGGTAAGCTCCTGGGGCAGGGCGTCAAACAGGGCGGTCTCTGCCATTTCGCTTTCCGGCAGCTCCCCCAATTCCTCTATCTGCGCGAAAAACACCATGCCGTCCGAGCTTCCCTTGTCGTCCTTTGCCCAGTAGCCGCACAGCGGCCGGATGGAAAACCGCTTCGCGCCGGACTCCTCCCAAAGCTCTCTTTTGGCTGCTTCCAAGGGCGTTTCCCCCGGCTCGATATGGCCTCCCTGCGTCTCCCAGGTAGTCCTTTCCCGGTGGCGGCTCAATAGCAGCTTTCCCTGATATTTGGAAAAGACCACTACAAAGCGATAGGGCTTTTCCAGGGTATGGGGGTACACACGGCAATTCATGGGATCCTCTCCTTTTCTATCGGCTCTGTTCTCTTTTGAGAGTCTTCAGCCGCTTCATCACGTCGTTTTCCCCTCTTCCGAAATAGTCATGAAGGCGCACATATTCCTGATAAAGCTTCTCGTACACGGCGACATTTTCCGCAATGGGGGTGTAAAACTCCTCTTTGATCTTTCCCAGCTTTCGCGCCGCCTCAAAAATGTCCTCACAACCCCCGGCGGCCGAACCGGCGGCCACCGCTCCGAACAGGGCGCTGCCGTAGGCCGGGCCCTGCAGGGTCCCAACGATCTTCACCGGCATATTCAGCACATCGGAATAGATCTGCATGGTCATGGGGTCCTTCCAGGCGATGCCGCCTGAGGCGATGAATTCCTCCACGGGCACGCCATGGGCCCGGTAATTCTCTACCAGCACCCGGGTACCATAGGCTGTAGCCTCAATAAGCGCCCGGTAGATCTCCTCCGGTCTTGTCTGTAAAGTCATGCCCAAAAGCATCCCGGAAAGGTCCGCGTCCACTAGAATGGAGCGGTTCCCGTTCCACCAGTCAAGAGCTAAGAGGCCGCTTTCCCCCGGCTTTTGGGTCTGAGCCTTTTCCCGAAGGAAAGCATGGATATTCTTTCCCTCTTTTTTTGCCTCTTCCAAATAGGAAGCGGGCACGCAGTTGTCGATCACCCAGGCAAAATGATCTCCCACACAGCTTTGGCCGGCCTCGTACCCGAAATAGCCGGGCATGATGCCGTCCTCCACCACGCCGCACATGCCGGGCACCTGCTTTTCCTTAGTCCCCATCATCATATGGCAGGTGGAGGTGCCGATGATGGCCAGCATTTTAGCAGGGCCGTCGATCCCGGCGGCCGGGACGCACACATGGGCGTCCACATTTCCCACGGAAACTGCCGTCCCCTCCTTGAGCCCGGTAAGCTTCGCCATTTCGGCGGTGATCCCTCCGGCTCTCTGCCCCAGAGGCGTGATGTCCGTGCCCAGCTTCTCCTTCACCGCGTGAGTGAGCTTTGGAGACAGGGCGGCGAAGAATTCCTCACTGGGGTAGCCTGTCCTCTTATTCCAGATCGCCTTATATCCGGCCGTGCAGGAATTCCGGGACTCCTTCCCGGTGAGCTGCCAGACGATCCAGTCCGCAGCCTCGATAAACCGGTCCATCCCGTCATAGACCTTAGGCGCCTCCTCGGCGATCTGCCACAGCTTGGGGATCGCCCACTCGGAAGAGATCTTCCCCCCGTAATTCTGAAGCCATTTTTCTCCCCGTTGCCCGGCGATCTCATTTAACCGGTTCGCCTTGTCCTGGGCGGCATGATGCTTCCACAGCTTCACATAGGCGTGGGGCTCCTCTTCAAACTCCGGAAGAAAGCACAAGGGCGTGCCGTCCTTTTTCACCGGCAGCACCGTACAGGCCGTGAAATCAGTACCCAGGCCGATCACATCCTCCGGCGAGACCTTCGCCTCCTTGAGCACTGCCGGAATGGTGTGAGCGAGCACATCCAGATAATCCTGGGGGTGCTGCAAAGCCCAGTCGTGGGGAAGCTTCTTCCCGCAGGGCAGCTTTTGCTCCATCACCTGATGAGGGTACTCATAGACAGAGCTTGCCAGCTCTTCCCCTGTTTCCACATTGATGAGCAGCGCTCTTCCCGACAGAGTGCCGTAATCCACGCCGATGCTGTATTTTGCCATCTTTTTCCCACCTTCCGCAAAATTAAAAAGTTTGTTTTGTAAGAGGAAATCCCTCTGTCATACATTTTTCTTTGGGCAAGAAACGGAAGCGCCCTGCGTCAGCTTCCAGGAAAACACCTGGCTTTCCTCTTTGCGCCCCTGCGTCAGCGCCATCAGCTTTTCTGCGGCGGCCGCTCCCAGACGCTCCTTTTCGTGTTCCAGCGAGGTGAGCCTTACCGGCCCTATTTCGCTTAAAAAGCTGTTGTCAAAGCTGATAAGAGACAGATCCTCCGGCACAGAGATCCCTTTCTCTCCCAGCGCGCCGGTGAGCTTGACCGCCGCCTCGTCATTGTAGCAGACAACGGCCGTACAGTCTGAAAGCCTTCTAAGGGCTCTCTCGGTCTCGTCTCCTTTTTGGAAAAGCTGCGCCCTGTTTTCCGAATGGAACCAGATCACCCATTCGTCCTTCAGGGAAAGCCCATACTTCAAAAGCCCGTCCAGATACCCTTCATATCTTTTTACTCCCTGGATGTCATCACTTTTCAGCACCGCGCCGATTTTCCGGTGTCCTTTGCTCACCAGGTACTCCACCGCCCTTTGGCCTCCGGCCCTGTCGTCCATGGTCACGGATATGCTGTGAGGGAGCCCCTCATAGAAGCCGTTAAAAAACACCACCGGGATCCCCTTTTTCCGGAATTTCTCATAAAGGGCCAAATTGGGATTGGGAAGGGCCGTCTTCGTTCCTTCGACGATCAGGCCGTCTATCTGCCTTTCTAAAAGCCCCTCTAAAATCTCTCTCTCCCGCTCGACCCGGTTCTGGGTGGCAAACAGGGAAGGGACGAACCCGTTTTCCCGCAGGTTCTCCTCCATGCCTCTGAGAATGGAGGGAAAAATGTATTCGCTGATATAGGTGGCGATGACCCCTACATTTTTAGAGGAGGCCTTCCGGGCCTTGACATAGGTCCCGCTTCCCTGCCGGCGCTGGATCATCCCCTCCCGCTCCAGCAGAGACAGGGCCTGGCGAACCGTCTGACGGCTCATATGATATCTCCGGGAAAGCTCTGTTTCTCCCGGCAGCTTCTCTCCTACCGGATACTCTCCCCGGTCTATGCCCCGTTTGAGCTCCGCAAAAAGCTGCGCGTATTTTGCTCCCCGCTCCATTCCCTTCCTCCCTTCAAAGTTGTACTTACAACTGATATTCTATCATCCGGGTCCCGCCCTGTCAACAGAGCCTCCCTTACGCCCCCGTTTCATCCAGGGCGGCGCGCACCAGAGCGTCCAGCTGGGGGCAAAGCTTTTTCAGGGCTGCGGGTCTGCCGTTCTGCCCTAAAAAGCAATGCTCTGTCCTCCCGGTACAGCGCACTTTTCCCGTCTCTCTGTCCCGCACGGTATAGGAAAACGCGATCTTCACCCCGGTGTAGTGCTCGATCCCGGCCTCAATTTCCACCGTTTCCCCAAAACGGGTCATGGAACGGTATTGGGCCTCACAGGCAAGCACCGGGCTTAAAATTCCCAAAGCCTCCATCCGGTCATATCCAAAGCCCCTTTCTTCCATCAGGAAGCAGCGGGCCTCCTCAAACCACCGGATATAGTTGGAATGATGGACGCAGTCCATCCGGTCTGTTTCATAATACTGCACTTTATGGACATAAATTGCCGGTTTCATCCTGTAAAATACTCCTTTCGTCCCACAGGCTTTCAAAGCCTGTTCGCTGTTTCCGATAACCTGGGAAAAAGAGAAGCGTTTCGCGCTTCGTCCCCTCTTAAAAGCCATAGCCCAAGCCGCCGTTCTTTGAACATCAATGAAAAAGCCGCCTGTTACACAGGCTGAGGGGTTCTTCCAGAATAACAGCAGCTTTAGCTGCTGTTATTTTATCATAAGCGCTGAAAGCGCCATCTGCTTTGGAGAAGTTCGGTGCTTTTGTGAAACAAAAGAGAACTTCTCCGTGATAACCGTCTTGCGGTTATTTTATCATATTTTCCTCTTTGCGCCACATAAAATTTGCCGGACGAGAAGCTCCCCTTTCCCAGGGATTGTTATCGGCGCAATATTGATTTTTTCGTCAAAAAATGCTATGATGTGATCTTGAAGGGCAATGATCAAAAGCGGTTGCCCGCGTCAGTTTTTTGAATTTCAGCCCGATTTTATCTTATATTGAAAACTTATCACGAGGTTACCATGAGAATTGGATTGGACGTAGGCTCTACCACTTTGAAATGCGTGGTATACGACGACCAGGAGCAGCTTATTTTCAAAGCCTATGAAAGGCATTATTCCCAAATCGCCGAAAAGGCGGCCGCCATGCTTCAAAACGCCATGGCTCAGTGTCCGGAGCTGGGCGGCGCCTCCCAAAGGGTTTCCCTGTGTATTTCCGGCTCCGCGGGCATGGGGCTGGCGGAGGATCTGGAGATCCCCTTTGTGCAGGAGGTATACGCGACCCGTACCGCTGTAAAGCGCTGGGTCCCTGAGGCGGATGTCGTCATCGAGCTGGGAGGCGAGGACGCAAAGATCCTCTTCCTCTCCGGGGCCATGGAGGTGCGCATGAACGGTTCCTGTGCCGGCGGCACGGGGGCCTTTATCGATCAGATGGCCACCCTTTTGAGCATCACCCCGGACGAGCTGGGGCGCATCGCTGAAAAGAGCGAGCGCACCTACAGCATCGCCTCTCGCTGCGGCGTTTTTGCGAAATCAGATATTCAGGCCCTTTTGAATCAGGGCGCACAAAAGAATGATATCGCCGCCTCCATTTTAACGGCAGTGGTCAATCAGACGGTGGCGGGCCTTGCCCAGGGCCGCGAGATCTCCGGAAATGTGGTGTATCTCGGCGGCCCGCTCACCTTCCTTCCTCAGCTGAGAAGCGCCTTTGACAGGATCTTACAGGTAACGGGCCTTTGCCCGGAGAATTCCCTTTATTTTGTGGCTATGGGCGCCGCTTTTTCCGAAACCGCCCAGGCCTTTTCCCTGAGCGAGGTGATCGAAAGGATCTCCCACTACAGCTCTCGCGGCCGTTATCAAAGCGGCGAGGCCCTGTTTGCCGATCAGGAGGAATACAGGGAATTTCAGGAACGCCATCAAAGGGATCAGGTGAGAACAGATTCCGCCCTGCTTCCCGGGAATATCGCCTATGTGGGCGTTGACGCCGGGTCCACCACCGTGAAGGCTGTGGCCATCAACGAAAACGAGGAGATCATCTTCTCGGAATATCTTCCCAACAGCGGAAACCCCGTGCCGCTGGTGCGGGATTTTCTCACCCGGCTCTATGAAAAATTCCCGGAGATCCACATTCGCTCCTCCGCCTCCACCGGCTACGGAGAGGAGATCATCAAAAGCGCCTTCTCTCTGGATCTGGGGGTCGTGGAGACCATCGCCCATTTTACCGCCGCAAAAAAGTTTGACCCTCAGGTGGATTTCATCATCGATATCGGCGGCCAGGATATCAAGTGCTTTAAGGTAAAAAACGGAGCCATCGACAATATCTTTCTAAATGAGGCCTGCTCCTCCGGCTGCGGCTCTTTTTTACAGACCTTCGCAGGAGCTTTGGGCTTTGAGATGAGCGAATTTTCCAAGCTGGGCCTCTTTGCAGAGGATCCGGTAGACCTGGGCTCCCGGTGCACCGTATTTATGAATTCCGCCGTCAAGCAGGCGCAGAAGGACGGCGCCTCTCTGGAAAATATCTCCGCGGGCCTTTCCATCAGCGTAGTCAAGAACGCCCTTTACAAGGTGATCCGCGTGACCGACGCCAAGGCGCTGGGGCAGCACATCGTGGTGCAGGGCGGGACCTTCTTAAACGACGCGGTTCTCAGGGCCTTTGAAAAGGAGATCGGCCACAACGCCACCAGGCCCTCCATTTCCGGCCTGATGGGAGCTTACGGCGCGGCCCTCTATTCTAAGGAGCGGGCCCATTGGGAGAAAAGCGCTATAGCGACGGGAAGAGACCTTGCCTTTTTCTCTCACCAGGTGTCCTCCGTCACCTGCTCCGGCTGTGAAAACCACTGTCGCCTTACGGTAAACACCTTTTCAGGAGGCAGGAAATACATCGCGGGGAACCGCTGCGACAAGCCCCTTGCCAAAAAGAGCTCTGCCGTCAGCTATAATCTGTACGATTATAAAAAGCAGCTGCTGGATTCCTATGAAAACTGCACCGGAAGGCGCGGGACCATCGGGATCCCAATGGGGCTCAACCTCTTTGAGCTCTATCCCTTCTGGTATACCTTTTTCACCTCTCTGGGCTTTGGAGTATTCCATTCTCCCCCCTCGGACAGAAAGCTCTATTTTGAAGGGCAGCACACCATCCCCTCCGACACCGTGTGCTACCCTGCCAAGCTGATGCACGGCCATATCGAGGCGCTTCTGAAGGAAAAGCCGGACGCCATCTTCTACCCCTGCATGAGCTATAACCTGGACGAACATTTGGGGGATAACCATTATAACTGCCCGGTGGTGGCCTATTATCCGGAGGTTTTGGACGCCAATATCTCCGCATTGTCAAACACCAAATTCATTTACAGCTATGTGGGCCTGCACCGGCCTAAGGATTTTCCGAAGAAAATGTTTCAGATCCTGGGAGAATATTTCCCCGGCATTTCCCTTGGAGAGGTCAAGAAGGCTTCTTCCCTCGCCTATGAGGAATATTTCGCCCATATGAAGAGGATCCGGGAAAAGGGAAAGGAGTATCTGGCTCTGGCAAAAAAGGAAAACCTTCCCGTCATCATTCTTTCCGGGCGCCCCTACCATTTGGATCCTGAAATCAACCACGGCATTGACAGGCTCATCTGCCAGTGCGGCGCGGCGGTCATAAGCGAGGACGCCGTAAGCGCAGAGCTTCACAAATTCCCCACCACGGTGCTCAACCAGTGGACCTATCACGCAAGGCTTTACGCCGCCGCAAAATATGTTGCCCAAAGCGGAGACCCCAGCATCAATCTGGTGCAGCTGGTATCCTTCGGCTGCGGAGTGGACGCCATCACCGGCGATGAGGTGCGCTCCATTCTGGAGGAGAAGGGGCGGATCTACACCCAGATCAAGATCGACGAGATCACCAATCTGGGCGCGGTGCGCATTCGCCTGAGAAGCCTGTTCGCCGCCCTGAACCTGGGGGCAGAAGCCGTATAGGCTTTTCTGCCCTCGTTATCCTATGCAAGGAGAGACAAACGATCATGGCAAACAAAACTCCCCAGGTAGAATTTACCAAGGAGATGAAAAAGGACTACACCATCATCACCCCCAACATGGCGCCCATTCACTTTGAGCTGATCAAAAATGTGCTTGAAAGCTTCGGCTATCACATCGATCTGCTGCGCACTACCGGCAGAGAGATCGCGGATGAGGGGCTCAAATATGTCCATAACGACACCTGCTACCCGGCGCTGTTATCCATCGGCCAGATGATGCACGCTCTGCACAGCGGAAAATACGATCTTCACAAGGTGGCACTGGTGATGACCCAGACCGGCGGCGGCTGCCGGGCGTCCAATTACATCCACCTGTTGAGAAAGGCCCTGAAAAAGGACGGGCTGGATTTTATTCCCGTGATCTCCATCAACTTGTCCGGGCTGGAGAAAAACAGCGGCTTTAAGATCACCCTTCCCCTGCTCAGGCGAGCCCTGGCCGCCCTTACTTACGGAGACCTTTTGATGCTCTTGAAAAACCAGACCAAGCCCTATGAGCTGAAAAGCGGGGAAAGTGACCGCCTGGTGCGCTCCTGGGTGGAAAAGCTGACAAAGCTTTTTGAAAGGGGCAAGGCTTTTTCCCAGCGGGAGGTCCGGAATTATTTTGATGAGATCGCCCGTTCCTTCTCCCAGATCCCCACAGAGAAAAGGGAAACGCTGAAGGTGGGTGTTGTGGGAGAGATCTATGTAAAATACTCCCCCCTTGCCAATAACGATCTGGAGCAGTTTCTCTTCGAGCAGGGGTGCGAGGTGATGGTGCCCGGGATCATGGGCTTTATGATCTTCAAGGTAGATAACCGCCTGGAGGACATTGCCCTTTACGGAGGAAATCCTGCCAAAAAGCAGCTTTGCACGGTGCTCAAATCCTATTTTACCAAGTTTGAGACTGACCTCATCGAGGCCGTGAAAAAATATCCTCAGTTCACTCCCCCCGCGCCCTACCGCCGCTTAAAGGAGCTGGCGGCAGAGGTGATCGGCCCCGGCTGCAAAATGGGAGAGGGGTGGCTGCTTACCGCCGAAATGATGGAGCTTATTGAAAGCGGCTATGAAAATGTGGTATGCGCGCAGCCCTTCGGCTGTCTGCCCAACCACATCGTGGGTAAGGGCATGATCCGGAAGGTGCGGGAGCTTTTGCCCAGCGCCAATATCGTCCCCATCGACTACGACCCCAGCGCTACCCGGGTCAATCAGGAAAACCGCATCAAGCTCATGCTGGCGGTAGCGGGAGAAAAGAAGGGCGAAGCTCGGAACAATAAAGAGAGCGCCTGACGGGCAAAGGCCCTCTAACCGCCCGGCGCGTTTTCTTAAAATCAAAAAGAAACGGTGATGAAAATGGCACAACGCAAAGTCATTCTCAGCGCGGACAGCACCTGCGACCTGGGAGAAGAGCTGAAGGCCCGGTACGATGTACATTACTATCCCTTTCACATCATCCTGGAGGGAAAGGACTACCAGGACAATGTGGACATCTCCGTAAAAGAACTGTTTGAAGCCTATTATGCGCGAAAGGCTCTGCCCGCCACTGCCGCCATCAACGTGGCGGAATATGTGGAATACTTTAAGCCCTGGGTGGACGAGGGCTTTGATGTGGTCCACTTAAATCTGGGCGGCGCGATCTCCAGCGCTCATAAAAACTGCCTTCTGGCGGCAAAGGAGCTTGAGGGCCATGTGTTTCCTATTGACAGCCACTCTCTTTCCACCGGGATCTCTTTACAGATCATCGAAGCGGGAGAAATGATCCGGGAAGGAATGGCGGCCTCCGATATCGCCCGCACGCTTCAGGAAACCATCGTTCCCCGCTGCCATGCCAGCTTTATTCTGGATACGCTGGACTTTATGCGGGCAGGAGGGCGGTGCTCTTCCGTGGTGGCCTTCGGTGCAAACCTTTTGAATCTGAAGCCCTGCATTGAGGTAGACAATTCCGACGGCAGTATGCATGTGGGAAAGAAGTACCGCGGCCCCCTTCAAAAGGTCCTGCCCCAGTATGTAAAGGACAAGCTTTCCCAATATCCCGATATCAAGAAAGATCATATTTTCATTACCTATTCCTCTATTGACCCCCAGTTGGAGAGCCTAGTAAAGACTACGCTGGAAGAGACCTTCTCCTTCGGCGAGATCCATTCCACCCATGCCAGCTGCACCATTTCCTCTCACTGCGGCCCCAATACTTTGGGGATCCTCTTTGAAACGGAGACGCCTTCCAAATGAATACAGCTTCTGAGAAACAGGTTGAAGGGCCCAGAATATCTCTCTTTTCTCCTCATTTCCTCCGCCGCTTTCTCCTGATGCTTTTGGCCGTAGAGGTGATGGGCTGCGGAGTGGGCCTTTTTGTCCGGGGAAATATGGGAAGCGACCCCTTTTCCACCCTGAATTTAGGCGTCGCCTCTAAGCTGGGACTTTCCTTCGGCCTTTGGCAGGCGATCTTCAACTGTATTCTGCTGGTGTTCATCTTCTTTTTGGACCGGTCTATGCTGGGTCCGGGTACGGTCGCCAATATGTTTTTGATCGGCTTTACCTCAGACTTTCTGCAAAAGCTTTTAGACCTTTTTCTGCCGGAGCCTTCGTCCCTTTCCTTTTGGACCCGCCTTGCTCTCACTCTGCTGGGCGTGGTGCTGATGCTTTTTGGCTGCTCTTTCTATGTAAGTTCCCGCCTGGGCATGGCCCCCTACGACTGCCTTTCCTACCTGGTGCCTGCCCGCACCAAGATCTCCTTTCGCCTCTGGCGGATTCTCAGCGATGTGACCTGCGTTCTGGTGGGATTCCTGTGCGGAGCCTCTGTTGGTATCGGCACTTTGCTGATGGCTTTCGGCACCGGTCCGCTGCTTCCCCTTCTCAACCGCTATATCGCTTCTCCCCTTTTGAAGATCCCACCTCCGGACAAAAATACTCTTCAAAAAGAAAACTGATTCTGTCCTTCAGGGGCCGCTGCTTTTGCAGCGGCCCCTTTCCTTTTCGTTAAAAACAGGTTGACAAATCCCTTGAAATATGTAATAAGTAGATCGTAAACTCAGCATAGGAAGGGCAGGTTAATTTCATGATAAAGCTTCCCAAGGATTACCCTCAGCGGGTATATGCAGGCTGGCTGGGAAAGATCATCGGGATCCGCTGCGGCGCTCCCATTGAGGGCTGGACCTATGAGCGCATCCGCAATGTTTACGGAGAGCTGGACGGCTATCCGGTAAGCTACAAAAATTTCGCTGCGGACGACGACAGCAACGGCCCTATCTTTTTTATCCGCTCTCTGGAGGATTGCGAAAGCCTTTCAGACTTTTCCTCCTCAGATGTGGCCCAGGCGCTTTTAAATTACGCTCCCTTTGAACACGGCTTTTTCTGGTGGGGCGGGTACGGCATCTCCACGGAGCACACAGCCTATTTAAACCTGAGAAATGGGATCCCGGCCCCTTTAAGCGGCAGCATCCTGCAAAACGGCGCCGCAACGGCGGAGCAGATCGGCGGCCAGATCTTCATCGACCCCTGGGGTCTGGTGGCTCCGGGCAATCCGGAGCTTGCCGCAAGGCTTGCCAGAGAGGCCGCCAGCGTGACCCACGACGGGAACGCTGTATACGGCGGCATTTTTATCGCCTGCTGCATCAGCCTTGCCTTTGTTGAAACAGAGATCGATACTATTTTGGACCGCGCCCTTTCCTTCATTCCCGAAAGCTGCGAATATGCCCGGGTGGTAAACTGTGTGCGGGAATTTCACAAAGATCATCCGGAAAATTGGCGAGACTGCTTTTCCTATCTCTTTGAAAATTTCGGCTATGATAAATATCCCGGCAACTGCCATATCATCCCCAACGCCGGAGCGATGATCCTCTCTCTGCTGTACGGAGAAAAGCAATTTGACCAGACACTAAACATCTGCAATATGTGCGGCTGGGACACGGACTGCAATGTGGGAAATGTGGGCTGTATCATGGGCGTGCTCACAGGCCTTGAGGGGATCCATTTTCAAAAATGGCGCGCCCCCATCAACGATTTTCTGGCCTGCTCCGGCGTGGTCCCGTCTTTAAACGCCATGGATATTCCCTTCGGCGCCAGCTATTTTGCCCGGCAGGGATATCGCCTGAACGGGGAGACGATCCCAGAGGAGTGGAAGGCCGCCTTTCCGGAGAATGAGAGCCTGTGCCATTTTGAGTATCCCGGAAGCACCCACGCCATTCGAGGGCGCTGCGAAGGGGGTGGCTTCCACCTTCTCAATACGGCCGAACAGGCCCGAACGGGGAAGCGGAGCCTGAAGATCACCGCCTGTCAAAGCCCTTCCGGAAGGGAGAACTTTTTTTACAGGCAAACCTATTACCGTCCGGAGGATTTTGACGACAGCCGCTATGACCCTTCTTTTTCTCCGCTTCTTTATCCGGGGGATACTCTTCACGCCAGCGTCCGGCTGCTTCCGGCGGAAAACGGCATGACCCCCGCCGTGTCCCTTTACGCGAAAAACGGCGTGACCGGTGAAATTTTCCGGGGACCAAAGGCGACGGAAGTAAACTGCTGGCACGATCTCTCTCTCAAAATACCGGGAGACCAGACGGGATATATTTCCGAGGCCGGCATCATTTTAAGCGGTACGGCAGGCGGCGGGGCCTCTTGCGACCTCACCGTCTATCTGGACCAGCTTTTCTTTGAAAGCGCGCCGGACTACCGCATAGACTTTTCATCCGCCTCCCTGGAACGGTGGGGAGGTCTGCATGATGAGATCCCTCAGTTTTCCCGGCTGAAGGGGCACACTTATCTGGACGGAAAACACCTCTCCCTTTCCTGCAGCGATTTCGGAGAGCTGTATACCGGGCTGCACACCTGGAAGGATGTTTCCGCCTCCTGTACGATAAAACCGCTGACCGGAAAAGAGCATTTTTTGAATGTGCGGGTCCAGGGCGCAATGCGTTCCTATGCCGGAGGACTTTCCGCAGACGGGACCCTGGTGCTCAAGAAAAACCATATGGGCTATACTACCCTTTGCAAAGCGCCGTTTCCCTGGGAGCCGGGAGAGGAGTATGCCCTGGAGCTCAAGGCGGAGGGGAACCGGCTCACCCTGCTGGTAAACGGAGAGGAAGCGCTTTCCTTTACCGATGAAAACAGGCCCTTCCTCTCCGGCTGTATCGGCGTTTCCGTGGAAAAGGGAAGCCATTGCCTCTATCGTGACTTTCAGATCAAGGCTCTTAACTGATATGGGCAGGAAAGGGATTTTCAGATGAAAAAGATACTGGTGATCGGCAGCTTAAATATGGACTTCGTGCTGGAGGTGGACCATATTCCCGTGGTGGGAGAAACGGTGCTTTCCAAAAGCCTCCAATTCGTCCCCGGAGGAAAAGGCGCGAATCAGGCCTTCTGTGCCGGAAAGCTGGGCGGGAAGGTGTCCATGCTGGGGGCAGTAGGCAAGGACCAGCACGGGGACGCTCTGCTTCGGGGCCTCTCCCAGGTGGGGGTAAATATCTCCCCCATCCGGCAGCTTCCCGGGAAAAATACCGGGATCGCCCTGATCGGCGTCAACGCCCAGGGAAACAACAGCATCATCATCTCTCAGGGGGCAAATCTGGAAGTGACCCCGCAGGTCATTGACGAAAATTTCTCCCTTTTGGAGGAAAGCGATATCGTCGTCTTCCAGCTGGAGATCCCGCTTCAAACCGTCCTTTACGGCGCGAAAAAGGCAAAGGAGCTGGGAAAGCTGGTGATCCTGGACCCTGCCCCCGCAGTGCAAAACCTTCCCAAGGAGCTTCTTTCCTGCCTGGATATCATTAAGCCCAATGAGATCGAATTGGGCACGCTTTTGGACGATACGCGGGCAAAAGAGCGTTTGAGCGGCTCCTGCCGCCGCCTTAAAGAGCTGGGCGTCAAAAATGTGATCGTCACCCTGGGGGAGGAGGGCGCCTTCCTTTTAGAGGAGAACGGGGAAGAGACTCGCTTCCCCGCCGTGTCCTTCGGCCCTGCCGTGGATACCACCGCGGCCGGAGACAGCTTCACCGCCGCTCTCGCTCTGGGGCTTTCCGATGGCATGAGCCTGAAGGAATCGATCTCTCTTGCCATTCGGGTAGGCGGCATGGTCGTGACCAGAAAAGGCGCTCAAACCTCTATCCCCTCTAGGGAAGAGGTGTTCGGCCCTTCTCTGTAAAATTTCGAAGCCATCTTTTGAAGGCCCCTGCTTGTTAGACAGGCAGGGGCCCTTTCTTCGCTATTGACTTTCCTTCCCTTTTCCTTTATGCTTTTAGTAAAATTGTTCCTTTATTATTTAATGAGGTGATCAGAATGAATGTATGGGACGCCATTCAAAACAGAACGAGTATCCGGAAATATAAGCCGGACCCCATTGAGGCAGAGAAGCGGGAAAAAATCGCCGAAGCGTTCCGCCGGGCTCCCTCCGCCAGAAACCAGCAGACCTGGAAGCTGTTGTGGGTGGAAGACCCTGCGCTGAAGGCTAAGATCCGCGAAGTCTCTCCCGGGCATGCCCCCATGCTGGAAGAGGCCCCCGCCGTTCTGGTCGCAGTGGGTCTTGAGCAGGAGGAATCGGTGATGACCAACGGCCACCGCCCTGACACGGTCAACCTTTCCATTGCCATGAGCTATGCCATTCTGGAAGCCTTTGAGCTGGGGCTTGGCACCTGCTGGATGGCCTATTATAAGGAGGATGAGCTGCGAAACGCTTTGGGTCTTCCGGAAAACACCAGTATCGTAGCCATTTCTCCCATCGGCTACGGCGCGGAAGAGCCATCCCAGAGGCCCCGGAAGCCCTTGGAAGAGGTTTTTGAGGTGCTCTGAATTCCGGTTTTCACCACGACAATTAAAAGATTGCCCAAAGGAGCGGGTCGCCGGAAAAGAAGGTGTTTCCGGCGGCCCGTCATTTCGCTTTTTCCACAAAAAAACACGCTTTATAACAGTAAAATCCTATCTTCTATGGGCTTGCACTTTTCCCCTTCCTTGTGTAATATGAGAATGTTTCTGTGTGCGATAAAAGAAATTTTCCCAATCAGGAAGGGGTTTTGATGTATGACTAAGGATATGACCTCCGGCTCGCCCATGCGGCATGTGCTGAGCTTTGCCGCCCCGTTGATATTGGGAAATCTCTTTCAGCAGCTTTACTCGCTGGTAGATGTGATCATTGTCGGACGACTTTTGGGGACAAAGGCCTTTGCGGCAGTGGGATCCACCGGCTCTATCAGCTTTCTGCTTATCGGTTTTTGCTTGGGTATTTGCTCCGGCTTTTCCATCCCTGTCGCGCAGCGCTTCGGGGCGAAGGACTATACGGACATGAAACGGTATGAAGGAAATATCCTCTGGCTGGGGATGGCTTTTTCCCTTGTGATGGCCACTGCCACCGTGCTTTTGTGCCCCTTTATCCTGCGGTGGATGTCCACCCCGCCGGATATCATCGACAACGCCTATCGCTATATCGTGGTCATTTTCGCGGGGATCCCTGCTACCATGTTCTATAACACTCTGGCCGGGCTCCTGCGAGCCGTAGGCGACAGCCGCACACCGGTGATCATCCTGACCTGTTCCGCCGTAGTGAATGTGGCCCTAGATCTTCTGTTTGTTCTTTTGATCCCTCTGGGCGTGACAGGCACCGCTTTGGCCACCATTATTTCTCAGATCATTTCAGGCCTTTCCTGCCTTGTATTCATCTATAAGAAGGTGCCGGCGCTGCATATCTCCAAAGAGTCCATGAAACCTGAAAGGCGGTATATGCTCAGGCTTTGCGGCATGGGAATTCCCATGGGCCTGCAAACCTCCATCACTGCCATCGGCAATGTGATCTTGCAGACCTCTGTCAACACGCTGGGCTCCATCGCGGTGGCCTCCGTAACGGCCGGCTCCAAGATCTTTTTCTTCTTCGACTCCATCACCGGCGCTTTGGGCGTTACCATGTCTACCTACGGCGGGCAGAATCTGGGGGCCAACCGGCCGGACCGCATCCGCCAGGGTATGCGCGCGGCTGTGATTTTCGGCTTTTCCTGCGCCATCGCGTCCCTGATCATCCTCACGCTATTCGGCCGTCAGCTGCTGCTGCTGTTTGTCGACCCCGCACAGACCCAGGTGATGGATCAGGCATACTTTTATATGATTGCCAACGCCGCTTTCCTCATCCCTCTGACCTGCGTCAACACCTTCCGCCCGTTGATCCAGGGAATCGGCTTCAGCAAGCGCGCCATGTTTGCCGGCGTTTTTGAGCTGGTGGCCAGAGGCAGCACCGGCCTTTTTCTGGTTCCCGTTTTCGGCTTTCGCGCCGCCTGCTTCGCGGGCCCCCTTGCCTGGCTGATGGCAGATTCGTTCCTGATTCCGACCTATTTCTGGGTGATGAAGCGCGTGGAGGCCGGCCGCATACCCGGAAAAGCCTAGGAAAGGTGAAGAAAAACAACCTCTCACAAATTTTTGTGAGAGGTTGTTTTTCTTTTGCCTTCAGTACCTATCCCGTGACCAGCCGGTTTCAAGGGCCGTCCTTCAACCATGAAGCGTTTCCAGCCCTTTCCCGTCTTTGGATCGGCGCATTTCCGAAGCCGCCTCCAGGATTTTTCCCGCCTGTCTGGCAAAATCCAGCGTATGCTCCAGAGGGATCAGGTCACTTTCTGTTTTTCCGGCGTGAAACAGCTGTGTGAAATGGGCGATCTCATGGACGAAGCCGTCCTCTTCCTCCGTTTCCTCATAGCTGTCCAGCAGCTTTCCCGAAAAGTCGTACAGTTCGCATTTCCGGCTGCCTGTAAAGCGGTATTGCTTGATATACCCTTTATCGCCGCTGATGGTGGCGGTGTTATCCGTAAAGGCGGTAATCGAGGTCGCGCAGTCTGCAATGGCGCCCGGATAGCTTAGCGTCATCACTGCAATGGTATCCACTCCCGCCTCTGACATCTGTACGGTATAGTTCACCTTTTCCGGCGGGCCGTCCATGATACCGGTGACATACTCATAGGGGTACACCCCCATGTCCAACAGCGCTCCGCCTCCCAACGCAGGATCCCACAGTCGGTTTTTCTTCGTGTCTTCTGTATAAGGCAGCATAAAGCTGGCCGCTGCGCGAATCAGGCGGATATGGCCGATCCTTCCTTCCCGTATCCATTCCTTCACCTTCAAATAGGCAGGCATGGTGCGCGTCCAAAAGCCCTCCATGACCAGCACCCGGCTCTTTCGGGCCAGCGCGATCGTTTCAGCCGCCTCTTTCCCGTTGGTAAAGAAAGGCTTCTCACTGAGCACCGCTTTTCCAGCCCGGATACACGCCTGCGCGATTCCGGCGTGGGTCGTATGTACGGTGGCAATATAGACCGCCTGGATCTCTTCGTCCTCCAGGAGAGACTGATAGTCCCCATAGGCTTTGGGGATCCCGTGCTCTTTTGCAAAGGCCTCTGCCCGGCCGGATTCCCTGGCGGCACAGGCAGCCAGCACCGCTTCCGGAGACCTTTTCAGCGCCTTGGAAAACCTGACGGCGATTTTCCCGCACCCGATGATACCGAATTTCACCGGTTCCCTGTAGCTTCCCTTCTGTGGGCTCCCTGTCAGGTCCATCTGCTCTGTCATATCCGCTCTTCCTTTCCTGTTTCGTTTTCAAAGCCAAAAAACTGCCTCTGCCGAAGCAGAGGCAGTTCTCTTATTTTTCCTGTACAGCAGGATCAAAGCCCCAGCAAACCGGGCGCCGCTTCCTTCATCCTTGCGATGACAGCGTCGCTTTCCGCCCTGGTTTTTCCCTTGCCGGAGAGGTAAATCTTGATTTTCGGCTCGGTGCCGGAGGGCCGCACGATTAGCTTGCAGCCGTTTTCCAAACGGTATTCCAGCACATTGGACTTGGGCAGGTCGATCTTTCCCTCCTTGTCTCCATAGGAAACAGACTCCAGATAGTCGCTGCGCCCGATGACCCTTGCGCCGGCAATTTCGGCGGGCGGGTCCTTTCTCAGGGTGTCCATCATGGCGTTCATGGCCTTCATGCCGTCCTCTCCCTCAAAGGAGAAATTGCATAGGTCGTTCTTGTAATATCCGTATTTCTCATACAGGGCGTTGATGGCGTCTACCAGCGTCATGCCCTTTTCCTTGTAATAGGAGGCCATTTCGCAGATGAGCATGCTGCCGTCCACCGCGTCCTTATCTCTTACATAGCCGCCGGAGAGATAGCCGTAGCTCTCTTCAAAGCCCAAAAGATACCGGTCCTCCTCACCCTTTTCCTCCAGCTCAGCGATGATATCGCCGATATACTTAAAGCCGGTGAGGCATCTTCTCAAGGTAATGCCGTAATCCTTCGCGATGGGATCCACCATGTCGGTGCTGACGATGGTGGTGACAGCCACTGGGTCCTTCGGAAGCTTCCCCTGCTCCTTTTTCGCCCTGGCGATAAAGTCCAGCAACAGGATCCCCACTTCGTTTCCCGTCATCAACTGGAATTCTCCCTTTTGGTTGACGGCAATTCCTACGCGGTCGCAGTCCGGGTCTGTGGCCAAAAGCAAATCGGGCTGCACCTTTTCACACAGCTCCAGCCCCTTTTGAAGCGCTTCCCGGATCTCCGGGTTGGGATAGGGGCAGGTGGGGAAGTTCCCGTCCGGCTCGCTCTGCTCCGGCACAATGGTGACATCCTTTACGCCGATCTTCTCTAAAATGCGGGTCACACACATTTTTCCGCTGCCATTTAAGGGCGTGTAAACCAGCTTCAGGTTCCCGGCATTCCCCCGGATGCTCTCCTTGTAAACGCTGTCGATAAAGGCGGTCACCGTCTCCTCGCCGATATACTCGATCAGGCCCTTGTCTACGCCCTCTTTAAAATCAATTTTTTTGATATCGGCAAAAATATCCAGGGAATTGATCTCCCGCATAATGCCGTCCGCCATATCGGCGGTCACCTGGCAGCCGTCGCTGCCATAGGCTTTATAGCCGTTATATTTGGCGGGGTTGTGGCTGGCAGTGACGCAGATGCCCGCGTCACAGTGCAGATGGCGCACCGCGAAGGAAAGGGCAGGAGTGGGCATCAGCTGAGGATAGAGGTAGGCCTTGATCCCGTTGGCCGCCAAAACCGCCGCGGACTGCTGGGAAAACAGCACGCCCTTATTCCGGCTGTCGTGGGCGATGGCCACTGCCTGAGGCTTCCCGTTTGCGTGCTTCAGAAGATAATTCGCCAGACCCTGAGTGGCCTTGCGCACCGTGTACACATTCATCCGGTTGGTGCCCGCACCGATCACGCCCCGCAGGCCCCCGGTGCCGAACTCCAGGTCCCGGTAAAACCGGTCGTTGATCTCTTCCGGCTGGTCCTTGACCGCCAGAAGCTCATCTGTCAGGTCCTGATCGTCCAGCTTTTCGTTCAGCCATCTTTCATATTCCGTCATGCTAGATCGTCCCCTTTGAAATAATAAAGTAAGATCCCCGGTATTTTGCTGAATTTTATAAGAAAAGATTACCATTTTTAGGAATGAATGTCAACTCGAAATCCCTCGAATCAGGGCAGCTTCACAATATTTGTTACGATCCCCTGAGGGGTGATATCCACCGTGCCGAAGCTTGCCTGCCAGCCGCTCAAGGAGCCCGGATTTAAAAGATACAGCCCGTCCTCGTAATCGCACAGCGCCTGATGGGTATGCCCGAACAGCAGGATCTGGGCCTTCTGCTCCCTGGCGGCACAGGTCACGGTATAGAGCCCGCTTTTTACCCCGAACAGATGGCCGTGGGTAAAAAACAGCTTTTTGCCGTCCGCCTCATATTCTCCGTTATAGGGCAGGGAAGAGCCCCAGTCACAGTTTCCCCGGACCTGTAAAAACATTTTTTCCGGAAAGGCGGTTTTTACTCTGTTCGCTTCCTCTTCCCCGTCTCCCAGATGGACGACGAGCTCCGCCTGAGGCTGAGACAGCACCGCTCTTTTAAGATTTGCCTCATTTCCATGGGTATCCGAAACCACTAAAATTCTCATCCGCTCTTCTCCGCTTCCCCGTTTTATTTATAAAAAGAGTATCATTTTACATGGTCCCCGTCAACTTGTTTTTTCATTTTGGCTTCTCTGCCCTGATAAAAAGGAGAGTTTTCTTTTTCTCATTCTATGGCGGGCAGTTTTTCTTCAAAAAACTCTGTGCAAACTGCGTTTCAGGTATTTTTTATTGGATTTTACTATTCTTTCTGATTTTACTATCCTTTCTTTGGAAGAAGATAAGCGTGCTGATGTAAATCAGCACGCCTATTTGTTTTTAATATTTCGTCTCTGCGCATTTTCAGTTTCTCCAAAATGGTTTTAAGCGTCTGTCCATCTTCCATGGTATCCTGCTTCCGGTTTTACCCTTATTGCGTTTGTCCCTTTGATCAAAAATTCCGATTTTACCAGGGGCGTCCTGAATCATTTTTCTTTTTTCCGCATAGGATGAAGTACGTAACAGAGAGTGAGGGAATGACCTTATGAATTCATCAAAAGAGCAAAACGATCGGCTGGAAGCCATGCTGAAGCTCACCGCCCAGCGTTTGGGTACTACGCCGGAGGCTTTGAAAACAGCCGCTCAAAGCGGTGACCTTTCCAAAATGCTGGGCAACGCGACCTCAAATGAGTCTGCCGCCATGAAAAAAGTGCTTTCCGACCCGGAGGCGGCAAAAAAGCTGCTTTCCACTCCTCAGGCGCAAAAGCTGATGGAGCTTTTCGGGAAGCAGGGGAAGAAATAACCCCGCAAAGCGCCGGCCTATAAAATTTCAAAAGGCAGGGAGGGTGCCGGAATGGACAATCTGGGAGAAGAGCTGAAGAAATTTTTATCTGATCCCCAAAGCATGCAGCAGGTAGAGGCTTTGGCAAATTCTCTGGGGCTGACCGGAGAAAGCGCTCAAAAAGAACCGGCTCCGGCAGCTTCTCCTCCGACCCCTTCCGGGAATCAGGGACTGGACCCGGCCCTTCTCGCCAATCTGATGGGGGCGCTTTCTCAAGGTTCTCAAAATCCAGGCTCTGCCCTTCCAAGTCCTCCCGCCGCTCCTCCTCCCGTTTCCGGGATCACTCCGGAGCTTCTGGGAATGGTGACCAAGCTTGCCCCCATGCTCAGCAGGATCAACCAGGAGGACGACTCCACCAGGCTGCTTCACGCGCTGCGTCCTCTTTTGGGCCCCGCCCGCCAGAAAAAGGTGGACGAAGCCATGAAGATCCTGCAAATGATGCGGCTTCTGCCGGTTTTAAAAGAGAGCGGTATTTTTTCCGGCCTTTTATCGGGCCTGTTATAAAACGGAGGAAAGGGGAAGCGCTATGCCGGAAGAATTTGATCTGGGAAGGATGCAGGAGGAAGCGGCAAGAAGAGCCAGGGAGATGCAGTCCAGAGCTCGAATCCCCCAACGGCCAAGACAAAGGCCCCGGGAGGAGCCGAAAGCTCCTCTGGAACCGGAAAAGGAAACGGCGCCCGAGGAAAGCGCTTCCCCGTTGCCTACGCCGGACTCCATGGGGGAAGAGGCGCACTCCTCTTCCGAAAAACCGGAGGGATCGCTTTCCCCCTCCACGCAGAAAGGGCTTTTGGAAAACCTTTTCGCGGATAAGGAACGCACCGTTATTCTGGCTCTTCTCATTTTGCTCAGCGGTGAGGAGGGGAATCATGAGCTGCTGTTCGCCCTGCTGTTTCTGCTGATGTAGAACCATTTTGCAGCTGACCCCTCAGAGAGCTGCCGCAGCGATTACATATTCCGCGGCAGTCTCTTTTTTACCGCACCTGCCCGTTTCCGGTGATCACATACTGATAGGAGACAAGCTCATTAAGGCCCATGGGGCCTCTGGCGTGAAGCTTCTGGGTGGAGATGCCGATCTCCGCGCCCAGCCCGAACTGCCCGCCGTCCGTAAACCGGGTGGACGCATTGACGTAGACCGCCGCACTGTCCACCGAAGCAGTGAACACCTGTGCGCTTTGAAGACTTTTCGTCACAATACATTCGCTGTGGCCGGTGCTGTAGCGGGCAATATGCGAGACGGCCTCCTCTAAGGAGTCCACTACCTTCACGGCCAGAATATAATCTAAAAATTCCGTCTCCCAATCCTCTTCTCCGGCGGGAATACTGCCGGGGATCAAAGGCAGCGCTCTGGCGTCCGCCCGAATCTCCACCTGCTTTTCCGAAAGCCTTGAGGCAATGAGCGGCAAGGCCTCCTTCGCAATATCCCGATGCACGAGAAGAGTCTCCGCCGCGTTGCATACGGAGGGACGGGAGGTTTTCGCGTTGAATACGATCTGTGCGGCCATTGGAAGGTCCGCGTCCCGGTCCACATAGATATGGCAGTTGCCCACGCCGGTCTCGATCACCGGGACCTTGGCGTTTTCCATCACTGTGCGGATCAGGCCCGCGCCGCCTCTGGGGATCAACACATCCAGATAGCCGGTGAGCTCCATGAGCGCTCTGGCGGATTCCCGACTGGTATCCTCTACCAGCTGGATACAGTCCGCGGGAAGGCCCTCCTGCTCGATGGCTTCCCGCATGACAGATACGATGGCCCGGTTAGAGCGGATCGCCTCTTTTCCACCCCGCAGGATCACGGCGTTTCCCGCCTTCAGGCAAAGGGCGGCCGCGTCGCTGGTCACATTGGGACGGGCCTCAAAGATGATGCCGATCACCCCCAGAGGGACCGTTATTTTCCGGATCTGCAGGCCGTTGGGGCGCGTTTCTCCGGAGAGCACCCTTCCCACCGGGTCCTGCGCCTTTGCCACCTCCTCCACTGCTTTGGCCATCTCCTCCAGGCGCTGGGGAGTAAGGCGCAGCCGGTCCAGCATGGCCTTTCCCATGCCTGTCTCTTCGGCCGCTTTCAGGTCCTCTTCATTTTGGGAAAGAATTTTTTCCTGTTCCAGCAGCAGAGCCTTTCCCGCCGCTAAAAGAGCCGTTTCCTTTTTTACCCCGCAGCGTCTCAATTCCTTCGCCGCCGCTTTTGCTCTCTTCCCCAGCTCTATCAGTTCCGTCATGATGATCTGTGCCCCTCTCCTGCCAAACCGTAATATTGGGCCTTCCAAAGCCAGGCCGCAAAGCGGCGCAGGCTCAAAAGGCTTTGTGATTTCCCGCTGCAAATACAGTGCCGATCTCTTCCCCGGAAAGCACCCGATAAAGATTTTTCGGTTCGTTTCCGTTTACGATCACACAGGTGATCCCCTGTTCTCCCGCCAGCTTGGCGGCTTTGATCTTGGTAGCCATTCCGCCGGTACCCCTGCTGGAGCCGGCTCCCCCGGCCAGAGCCTCGACCTGTGGCGTGATTTCTTCCACCCGGTGGATCAGCTTCGCGTCCGGCTTCTTTTTGGGGTCAGAGTCGTACAGCCCGTCGATATCCGTCAGGATGATCAGCTGCCCGGCCTCTGCCAGCCCGGCAACAATGGCGGAAAGTGTGTCGTTGTCGCCGAAATTCCTGCCCTCCAGCTCGCTGGTTTCCACTGTGTCATTCTCATTGACAATGGGGATCACATCCATCTCCAATAGCTCACGGAAGGTATTCTGTACATTCTTCCGGCTTTTCTCATCGGCCGTGACATCGGCCGTCAGCAGCACCTGGGCCACGATCCTGTGATATTCCCCGAACAGCTTGTCATAGATCGCCATCAGCTCGCACTGGCCCACTGCCGCCGCGGCCTGCCTTATCGCCGTTTCCTCAGGCCGTTTGGAAAGCCCCAGCTTTCCCACTCCCACGCCGATGGCGCCGGAGGACACCAGGATCATCTTTTTCCCGGAGTTCTGCAGGTCGCTTAAGGTCCTGCAAAGCTCCTCCATCCGGCGAAGGTTCAACTTTCCGTTTTCATAGGTCAAAGTGGAGGTGCCCACCTTGACTACAACGATCTCCTCTTTTTTCACAGCTCTCTTCCTCCCCGTTTCTCCCTTTTCAGGACTGCTCTGTTTCGGCAATGGTCCCGCCGCCCACCACCAGGTCGTCCTGATACAGCACCAATGCCTGCCCCTTGGTCACGGCTCGCTGAGGCTCGTCAAACACCAGCCTCAGTTCATCTTCTCCCGTCTGTACCACCGTGGCAGGCTGTTCGCTCTGGCGGTAACGCACCTTGGCCTTTACCCGAACCGGCCCGGAAAGCTCCTTTTGAGAGATCAGGTTGATCTCTCTGGCCGTCAGCGTGCGGGAAAAAAGCTCTTCGTGCCGGCAGAGCACCACCTGATTTTTCTCCGTATCCAGCCTTTGTACATACATGGGCTGAGGAAAGGAAAGGCCCAGCCCCTTTCTCTGCCCTACCGTATAGTGGAGAAGCCCTTTATGCTCCCCGTAAATTTCTCCCTTTGTCCCCACAAAATTCCCGGGAGAGAAGCCCTTGGAAGGCTCCTCCTTTCCCCAGTCCCCCTCTTTGGAGGAACCGGCAATATACCGCTCGATAAAGGAAGCGTAATCCCCGTCCGGCACAAAGCAGATATCCTGGCTGTCCCGCTTCTGGGCGTTTAAAAACCCATGCTTTCGGGCAAGCTCTCTCACCTGCTCCTTGGAAAGCCCTCCCAGGGGAAGCAGCAGCCGGGAAAGCTCTTCCTGGCTTAATGCGTAAAGCACATAGCTTTGATCCTTGGAGGCATCCAGCCCTTTTTTCAAAAGCCAGCGGCCGGTTTCCGGGTCCTGCTCTACACGGGCATAATGGCCGGTCGCCACATAGGGGCAGCCGATCTCCTGCGCCCGATGCATCAGCTTTCGAAATTTGATAAAGCGGTTGCAGTCGATGCAGGGGTTGGGCGTTTCCCCCCGCAGGTAGGCGCAGACAAAACGCTCCATCACCTCCCGGCGGAAGCTTTCCTTAAAATTGAACACATAAAAGGGGATTTGAAGCTTCGCGCACACGCTTCGCGCGTCGTTTACATCATCCAGGGAACAGCAGGTCTTTTCCCGGGGGAGCCCGGCGTCCTCATTATCGTAAAGCCGAAGGGTAACGCCGATGAGGTCAAATCCCATTTCCCGCACCAGAAGCGCGGCCACGCTGGAATCCACTCCGCCGCTCATGGCAACGACGGCCTTCCTTTCCATGGCTCTCTCCCCCTTTTTCATTTTCCTTTAAGCGTTCGTTTTGAATCCAAAAACAGAGAGGCGAAGAGCCTCTCTGTTTTTCTTTACCTTCTGTCGTGGTCTCTTCTGGGGCGGCGGTCTCTGTCGCCGTGATCTCTTCTGGGACCCCGGTCCTCAGAGATCGTATTCTCCGGGACGGCTCCGTCCAGATCGATGAGCGCATCCCGCCGGGAAAGATTGAGCCTTCCCTTATCGTCGATCTCCAGCACCTTGACCTTCACTACATCGCCTACATTCACCACATCTGTGACCTTCTCGGTGCGCTTGATGTCCAGCCGGGAAATGTGAACCAGGCCCTCCTTGCCGGGAGCGATCTCCACAAAGGCGCCGAAATCCATCAGCCGGGTCACCTTGCCGTTATAATAGGAGCCGGGCTCCGGATCGTTGACAATGGTGTCCACGATATCGAGAGCGCGCTGGCACTTCTCCAAATCCAAGCCGGAGATAAACACATGGCCGTCCTCTTCCACATCCATGGTGATCTCGCACTCGGCACAGATCTTCTGAATGACCTTGCCGCCGGTGCCGATGACCTCGCGGATCTTGTCCACGGGGATCACGGTGGAAAGCATCTTAGGCGCGTACTTGGAAAGCTCGGGCCGCACCTCGGGGATCGCCTTCAAAATGACCTCATCGATAATATAATTTCTGGCCTTATGGGTCTTTTCCAGAGCCTCTTTTACCATTTCCGGCAGCAGGCCCTTGATCTTCAGATCCATCTGAATGGCAGTGATGCCTTTTTTGGTGCCGCCTACCTTAAAGTCCATATCGCCGAAGAAGTCCTCCACGCCCTGGATATCCACCATGGTCATCCAGCGGTCGCCCTCGGTGATAAGTCCGCAGGAAATGCCGGCCACAGGGGCCTTGATGGGCACGCCGGCCGCCATCAGGGCCAAAGTGGAGCCGCAGATGGAAGCCTGGGAAGTGGAGCCGTTGGAGGAAAGCACCTCGGACACCAGGCGAATGGTGTAGGGGAACTCATCGATATCGGGAACCACGGGCACCAGCGCACGCTCTGCCAAAGCGCCGTGACCTACCTCCCGGCGTCCGGGGCCGCGGCTGGGCCGGGTCTCGCCTACAGAATAGGAGGGGAAGTTATAGTGGTGGATATACCGCTTGCTTTCCTCCTCGTCAATGCCGTCCAGAAGCTGGTTATCTCTCAAAGAGCCCAGCGTGGCCACCGTGAGCACCTGGGTCTGGCCGCGGGTAAACATACCGGAGCCGTGAACTCTGGGCAGCAGCCCCGCCTCCGCCGCCAGAGGACGCATCTCGTCCATTCCTCTGCCGTCAACACGCTTCTGCTCGTCCAGAAGCCAGCGGCGCACCACATACTTCTGGGTCAGATACATACACTCTTCGATCTTTGCTTCCTGGTCGGGATAAAGCTCGTCAAACTTCTCGTGTACCTTCTCATAGATGGGCTTCAGGCGCTCGTCGCGCACATTCTTATCATCCGTATCCATGGCGGCGCGGATATCGTCCTCTGCGAAGGACTTGATGGCCTCCAGCATTTCGGGTTCCGGCTCGTTGGACGGATAGGAGAACTTCTCCTTGCCGATCTCCGCCTGGATCCCCTTGATGAACTCGATGATCTTCTGGTTGGCCTCGTGTCCCGCCATAATGCCGTCATACATATCCTCGTCGGAAACCTCGTTGGCGCCCGCCTCGATCATGGCGATCCGCTCACTGGTAGAGGCCACGGTAACCGCCATTTCGGATACCTTCCGCTGCTCAGCGTTGGGGTTGATGACGAATTTCCCTTCCACCAGGCCTACCGAAACACCGGAAATCGGCCCGTTCCAGGGAATGTCGGAAATGCTCAGCGCAATGGAGGTGCCCACCATGGCGGCGATCTCCGGAGAGCAGTCCTGATCCACTGACATGACGGTACACACGATGGACACATCGTTTCGCATATCCTTTGGGAACAGGGGGCGGATCGGCCGGTCGATCATCCGGCAGACCAGAATCGCCTTATCGGTGGGGCGGCCCTCTCTCTTTAAGAAGGAGCCGGGGATCTTGCCTACGGAGTAAAGCTTCTCTTCAAAATCCACAGACAGGGGGAAGAAGTCGATCCCGTCTCTGGGCTTTGCCGAAGCGGTGGCAGCCACATGCACTACGGTGTCTCCGTAGCGTACCAGGCACTCGCCGTTGGCCAGCTGAGCCATTTTTCCCGTTTCTACCACGAGAGGCCTGCCGGCAAACTCCGTCTCATAAACCTTGAAATTTTCAAACATGACAATGTCCTTTCTCCCGGGATCTCCGGGCTTTTCTCAAGGGCAGCCCTGTTTTATAAGCAAACGGGCCGGGCCCCGGCCCGTTTGCTTGTAAAACAGGATCTGCCGAAAAAAAGAGCAAAAGGCTGTGCCTGCCGGCCGAAAGGCCCGCAATCACAGCCTTTGTTTCCCTTACTTTCTGATGCCCAGCTCAGCGATAATGGAACGATAGCGCTCAATATCGATCTTCGTCAGATAGTTGAGAAGGTTCCTCCGCTTACCGACCATTTTCAAAAGGCCGCGACGGGAGTGGTGGTCCTTCTTGTTCTCTCTGAGATGCTCTGTCAGATCGTTGATCCGCTTGGTAAGCACTGCGATCTGTACCTCGGGAGAACCGGTGTCCCCCTCGTGGCGGGCATACTTTTCCATAATTTCTGTCTTTTCTGCTTTCGTCATAGCAAATCACCTTTTCTGCGGCTTTGCCGCTTAAATTCACCCACACGGCCAAACCGGCCCGCAACAGCGCCGGGGCCGCTTTATCCACAGGAAGGGTCGGTGTTTCCCAGACCCGAGGATAGGGCAGCTTGGTTATTCTATCACAGATCCTGGCTTTTGTAAAGCGTTTTCATAGGATTTTCCAAGGCTTTTCCCTCTTTATTCCAATCCAAATCCGGGCGGCGGGAACGCTTTCGCGCTCTTTTCAGCCGAGCGGGCGTTTCGCTCGATCTCCTCTTTCAGTTCCTTAAGGGAAGAAAACTTTTTCTCCGGGCGGATAAACTCCAAAAGGCACAGCCTTACCTTCTGTCCGTAAAGATCTCCGGAAAATCCCGGCAGATAGGTTTCCGCCAAAACTCTGTCAGAGCCCACGGTGGGCTTTACGCCGATATTGGTGACCCCATAGAAAAAGGCTCCTTCCACCTGTACCCAGGAAGAATACACGCCGAAGGGAGGCAGGCAGAAATTTTCCGGAACGGTCTGATTGAGCGTGGGCGCCCCCAAAACAGGGCCCCCGATATGGTTGCCGTGGATCACCTCTTCCCAAAAGCCGAAGGGCCTTCCGAGAAGCTTATTTGCAAGAGAAATCTCTCCCTGTTCTACCGCCAGACGGATCCGGGTAGAGCTGATCTTTTCCCCGCCCTCCTTCACAGGCGGCGCCACGATGAGCGAGACCCCCTGTCTTTCACAAAGCTGCCCCAAAAGAGATACGTCTCCCTCTCTGCCCTTTCCAAATCGGAAGTCCTCTCCGCAGCAAAGCAGCTTGGCTCCGCATTTTTCAAAAAGGATCTCCTGTACGAAGCGCCGGGCCTCCCAATCCTTCAGTTCAGAGAACTTGAGGCTGTACATCCGGCGGACTCCCGCCTCTTTCAGAAGCTTCTCCTTTTCCTCTCCGGTGAGAAGCTCCGCTTTCCCGGAAGGGCTGCGGGCAAAGGTGAACACCGCGCTTTGAAGCGACCCACTCTTTTGGACGGCCGCACGGATCACCGCCATATGCCCTTTGTGCAGGCCGTCAAAGGCTCCCAGGGCTACCGCGGCGGGAGGGGAGGTTTCGATCTCCTTTAAGCTGCGCAATACCTCCATCAGCCTTCTCCCTCCCAAAAAAGCTTTTTTACCTTCAGCTCTCCCTGCATGACCTCTCCCAGCCCTAAGAACTGCTTTTCGCCATCGTATACTCTGATTCGCTCTCCCGGGGCAGGCTCTTTGGAAAACCGAAGCCTTTTCAGGTCTAAGGCTCCGCCGTTTCGGAAGCGCACCGCCTGAGGGGCGCTTACCGTAACAGAAGCTGCCTCTGAAAACAAACTGTCCACCGGCCGCAGCACCTTATGAAGCTCGTTTTTCTCTTTCAGGGCCCGAAGCTCTTCCAGAGGTACAGCCTCCTGCTGGGAAAACCCGCAGGCGAAAGTCCTGCGCAATGCGGTCATAACGCCTCTTGTCCCTGCTTTTTGCGCAATATCCTCAATGAGCGTGCGGATATAGGTACCCTTGGAGCAGCTTACCTCCAGCATCCCCTCCCTGGCCTCCTCCTGATAGGAAAGAAGAAAGAGAGCGTAGATCGTCACCGGCCGGGGAGCGCGCTCTACCTCGACGCCTTTCCTTGCCAGCTCATACAGCCGTTTCCCGCCTATGGAAACCGCGGAATACATGGGTGGGATCTGCATAATTTCCCCGGAAAACCCCTCCATCGCCTGCTCTAGCTCTTCCCGGGAAACGGGGACAGAGTCTTTGCTCAAAAGCTCTCCCGTACAGTCCCCGGTATCCCGCTGCTCCCCCAGGCGGAAGGAGGCCAGGTATTCCTTTCGGGTGTCCGGCAGAAGATCCGCCGCTTTGGCGGCTCTGCCCAGAAGCAGAGGCAGTACTCCGGTGGCCATGGGGTCCAGCGTGCCGGTATGGCCGATCTTTTTTTCTCCCGTCAGCCCTCTCATCACCGCCACCGCGTCAAAGGAGGTAAAGCCTTCCGGCTTATCCAGAATGATCACTCCGTTCACTGCTGCGGACGGCCCCCTTTCCCATAGGTAAAAGTGATTTTATAGCCCTTCCTCTTCCACAAACCGATAGAAATCCTTTTCCTCTCCCACATCCTCCGGGCGGATGGTCCCCACCGTTTCACAATAGACGATGAATTCCTCCTCCCCGTCCAGGGAAAAGAGGCGGTCGCAGAGGGCTCCGTCATAGGCGCCGATGCCGCAGGTGCCAAGGCCCAGCGCCGTACAGGCCAAATACAGATTCTCTCCCACATGCCCCATGTCCGCCATGATCATGCGGTGGGCGTAGATCCCGTAGCGCCATTCGCTGCGATAGGGCACCAGAGACCAGTAGAACACAGCGTTTGCCTTTGCCGCCCAAAGCTGATCGCAAAGGCTTTTCCCCATAAGAGAGGCAAGCTCTTCCTTCTCCATCGGGCAGAGCAGCTCCAGGCGATGAGTCATGGGCAGATAGTGATACGCCCCCGGCTCCAGGCCTTCGATATCCTTTAAAAGCAGATAGGTTTCAAAAGGGTGCCGCGCGCCCCCGGCAGGGGCCGTGCGCAGGGTGGCATAAGCCTTTCCGCGGATCTCCTTGATCCCCTGCGACGCCCACAGCAAAAAGGAAAGCTCCAAAAGGCTCATGCGCTCCTGGGTATAGACGCGGGAGCTTTTCCGCTTGAGCAGCAGCTCCCGCAGGTTATCCTTCAGGGGAAGCGTCTCAAAGGCAAGCGGCAGCGGGATAGAGCTTTTTGCCATAGGCGCTTTCGTGAGAGGCGGCTGAGGAAGTTTCTTTTCCTGATCGGTTTGATATCCCTCATCGTCTCTTTCGTCCTCCGGCTTTAAAAAAGCCCTCCCGGCCCGGATCCGCTGTTCTATTTCTTTTTGATCCATCTTTACTCTCTCCTTTAAAAGGGAACTTCCGTGAGGTCCTCTTTATTTTTCCAGCTCTTCCAAATAAGCTTCACAGGCCCTTTCCAGCTTTTCCCCCGCCTCTTCCAGGCTGAGCCCCCGGAAAGAACAGCCCGCTGCGCCCTTATGGCCTCCGCCTCCAAACCGGCCGCAAAGCTCTGCGGCGTCAGCAGGCAGATTTGTCCTGACGGAAGCCTTGACCTCTCCGTTTTCTTTTTCCTTCAGGGTGACGCCTATCACGACGCCCTCGATCTGCCGGGGCAGAGAGGCGACACCCTCCAGCTCGTTTTCTTTCGCGCCGGTCTCCTCATAAATCGCTTTCGGCAAAAAGACCATTGCGCATTTTCCCTTGCAGGAAAATCGGATACTGTCCATCACCCGGCGCTCCGCTTCCAGCTGCTGCTTTGATTTCAGCTCAAACATACGCCGGTTGATCTCTCCGGCGTCGGCGCCCGCCTCGATCATGGCGGCTGCTATCCTGTGGGTGCGGGGCGTCACATTTCGATAGCGAAAACAGCCGGTATCCGTGGTAAGCCCGGTATAAACAGCGTTTGCCGTCTCCCGGTCGAGGGGAACGCCCAGCTCCTGAAGCAGGAGGTAGATCAGCTCTGTCGTGGCGGCGCTTTCCGGCTCTACCCATTTTCGCTGTGCAAAATCCACATGGGTGCCATGGTGATCTACAGCAAGCTCGATCTTTTCTTCCCATTTCTCCCGCAGTCTGCCCAAAAGGGATTTGTCTGCCACATCCACCGTCATCACATGCTGAGGCTCCCACTGCCCTTCTAAAACGCCGTCCAGCAAATACTGGAACTTTTTCGCAGGCGGTTCCTCCAGGGCAAGCCTCGCGCGCTTTCCCAGCTTTCTGAGCCCGCGCACCAGGGCCGCTCCGGAGCCCAAGGTGTCTCCGTCCGGAGAGGCGTGGGTAAGCACCAGAATATCCTCCCATTCCAGCAGCAGGCGGGCGCTTTCCTGACAGGAAATTTCTTTCGTCATTCTTCTTCGTCCTCCGATTTCTCCTGTTCCGGAGCTTCTCTTTGAAGCTCTCTGAGCTTTTGGGAAATGGCGGCGCCGTATTCAATGGAATCCGTGGCTTTAAACAGAAGCTCCGGCACATGGCGCAGGGAAAGCCTTGCCCCCAGCTCTCTGCGGATATAGCCCGCCGCAGACCTGAGCCCCAAAACCGCCCGTTTGGTGGCCTTTATTCCCTCCATCGTGCTCACATACACCGTACAGTAGGAAAGGTCGTTTGTCACCTCTACCCTCACAATGCTTAAAAAGCACTCCTTTACTCTGGGATCCTTGACTTCCCGCAGGATCGCCGTCAGCTCCCGCTTGATATCTTCCGTGATCCGGCCGATCTTGTAGCCAGGCATACCTTGTCCTCCTTTTCTCCTTTTAAACGGGCAGCCGCAGCTTTCTCGTGCGGCTGCCCGTTTTCAGGGAGCTTTCATCCATCCCGATTTTTATCTTACAGGCTTTTCCAAAGAGATATTCTTCCTTGCTGCCTCTTTCCTGAAAGGCATAGTAGAGATCAGTCCTGATATTCCCCCATCACATATGCCTCCAGAAGTATCTCCAGGAGATATTCTTCCTTGCTGCTTCTTTCCTGGCAGGCATAACAGAGATCAGTCCTGATATTCCTCCATCTCATATGCCTCCAGAACATCTCCTTGCTTAATATCGGAAAATTTCTCCAAAGTGATGCCGCAGTCATAGCCTTCCGCCACTTCTCTCACATCGTCCTTGAAGCGGCGCAGAGAGGCAATTTTATCATCCGCCACAATGATGCCGTCGCGCACCAGGCGGACCTGGGCGCTGCGGGTGATCTTTCCGCTGGTCACATGGCCGCCGATGACCATGCCCACATTGGTGATCTTATAGGTCTCGCGGCACTCTGCCTTTCCAAGGAATACCTCTCGATACTTGGGAGCCAGCATTCCCTTCATGGCAGATTCGATCTCCTCGATGCAGTCATAGATGATGCGGTACATACGCAGATCCACGCCGTCGCGCTTGGCGTTTTCCTCCGCCACAGGGTCGGGGCGCACATTGAACCCCACGATAATGGCGTTGGAGGCATTGGCCAGCATCACATCGCTTTCGCTGATGGCGCCTACCGCCCCGTGAATGATATTGACCCGCACCTCGTCATTGGAAAGCTTCTCCAGAGACTGGCGCACCGCCTCTACAGAGCCCTGCACATCTGCCTTGACGATGATCTTCAGCTCTTTCATCTCCCCTTCCTTCATCTGGTCGAAGAGATTGTCGAGAGTGACCTTGGTCTGAGAGTTGAACACCTGCTCCTTCTGCTCGGTGATCCGCTGCTCTACCAGTTCTCTGGCAAGCCTCTCATCGGAAACGGCATTGAAGATATCTCCGCCTACAGGCACGTCGTTGAGTCCCGTGATCTCCACCGGAACAGAGGGGCCGGCCTCCTGGACCTTGCGGCCCTTGTCGTCCATCATAGAGCGCACGCGGCCTACGGTGGTGCCCGCCACGATCACATCTCCGATGCGCAGAGTCCCGTTCTGTACCAGCACGGTGGCAATGGGGCCCATTCCCTTGTCCAGCCTTGCCTCAATGACGGTTCCCTTGGCAGCGCGGTCCGGGTTTGCTTTGAGCTCCAGCATGTCGGCCGTCAGGATGATCATCTCCAAAAGGTCATCCAAACCCTGCTTTGTCAAAGCGGACACCGGGATACAGGGCGTATCTCCGCCCCACTCCTCAGGTACCAGCTCGTATTCGGTAAGCTGTTCCTTGACCCGCTCCGGGTTAGCAGCCGGCTTATCCATTTTATTGATGGCCACGATGATAGAGACCCCCGCCGCTTTGGCGTGGTTGATAGCCTCGATGGTCTGCGGCATGATCCCATCGTCCGCGGCCACCACCAGGACGGCAATATCCGTCACCTGGGCGCCTCTGGCGCGCATGGTGGTAAAGGCGGCGTGGCCGGGTGTATCCAGGAAGGTGACATCCCGATCTCCCACCTTGACCCGGGAAGCGCCGATATGCTGGGTAATGCCTCCGGCCTCGCCCTCTGTCACATTGGAATGGCGGATGGCGTCCAATACGGAGGTTTTTCCGTGGTCCACATGGCCCATGACCACCACCACCGGCGCACGGGGCTGAAGGTTCGCGGCGTCGTCCTCGCTGTCGTCAATGATCCGCTCCTCGATGGTGACCACCACTTCTTTTTCCACTCTGGCGTGGAATTCATCCGCCACCAGCACCGCGGTGTCAAAGTCGATGGTATCATTGATGGCGGCGAACACGCCCAGCGCCATCAGCTTTTTAATGACCTCCGGAGCAGCGACCTTCAGCCGCAGGGCAAACTCTCCCACTGTGATCTCATCCGGCACCTCAATGGTGATATGCTTCGCCTTGCGCTCCTGAGCAATGCGGTTGAGCCGCTCTGCCTCAGTCTCCCGCTTGCCGCGGCGCTGATTGCCGCGGCGCTGGCTGTTCCGGTTGGTGAACTTCTGCTTGGTGACCACATTGTCCGTTTTGACCTTCTGATCCGCCAGACGGTCGTATTTTTCATTGTAGCGGTCGATATTCACATTGGAGGAACGGGTATCGATCACCCTGCGCACCGGCTCGCGCACCTGCGGTACGGCAGCCGCTTTTTCCTCTGCCTGAGGCTTTGCTGCCGCGGCGGGCTTTTCCTTCTGGGGGATAGGCTTCTTTTCCTTTTCCTGCGGCTTTTTGGGCGGATTTTCCGCCGGCAGATCCGTTGTCTCCTTCTTTTCTTCTTCGTTTTTTACTGCCTCCTGAGGCTGAGGGGCCTCTTCCACGGCTTCCTCCCGCTGGGCAAAATACTCCTCCAGGCTTTCCAGGTTACGCTGCTGGGTAAAGGTTTCAAAAACCAGATCCAGCTCGTTCTCCTCCAGGCAGGTCATGTATTTTTTGGGCTCCGGAAAATATGCCGCCAAAATATCGATCACTTCTTTATTGGGGATATCCAGATCCTTTGCCACCTCACGAACCCGATATTTTATCATCATAAAACACATTCCTCCTTTTCGCGTTTGCCGCCTTGAATCTGCGAAAGCAGCGCGGCAGCGAACCCCTCGTCTGTTACAGCCAGCACGCCCGCCTTGATTCCGCAGGCATGACCTACTGTTTTCCTGTCCTCCGGCAGCCGCCGGACCGGAATTCCCGCGCGCGCTCCCTCAAAGCTGATATTCCCATAGGTTTTCTCAGAAATATCCTGAGCGCACAGCAGCAGCGCCGCCTTGTGTTCTCTGGCGCAGATCACCGCCGCGTCAAATCCCCACTGAAGCTTTCCCGCTCTTCGCGCAAGCCCCAGCAGAGAAAGCTCTTTATTCTCCATCCGGCGCGATCTCCCCTTCCATTTGCTCGTATACCTCATCAGGGATACGGCAGGAAAAAACCTTTTCCAGCCTTCTCGACTTCCGCGCGGCCTTTAAGCAGGCAAGATCTCTGCACAGATAGGCGCCGCGGCCCGGTTTTTTCCCGGTGAGATCCAGAGAGATCTGAGGGGGGGTTCCCTCTTCCTTCTGGGGGGCTTTTACCACCCGCACCAATTCCTTTTTCGGCTTCATTTCACCGCATCCGGTACACATGCGCATGGGCGTTTTTTTCTGGCGCATTTTTCTCACCTCCGGTTTTTCTCACGGTTTTCACGGAAAGGAAGCGTTACTCCTCTTCCCCATAAAAGCCGCTTTCCGGCTTAATATCGATTTTCCAACCGGTAAGCTTGGCGGCCAAACGGGCGTTCTGCCCCTTGTTGCCGATGGCAAGAGAAAGCTGATTGTCCGGAACGGTCACCTTGCAGGACCTGGACCCATCCTCGGAAAGCTCTACGGATACTACATTTGCGGGAGAGAGCGCCGCCGCGATAAAGACCTTGGGATCGTCGCTGTACTCTACGATATCGATCTTTTCACCGCCCAGCTCTTCCACGATCTCCGAAACGCGGGCCCCTCTTGCGCCGATGCAGGCGCCCACCGCGTCCACATCCGGATTGTGGCTGAGCACCGCCAGCTTTGTGCGGGAGCCCGCCTCCCGGGACACGGCTTTGATCTCTACCGTGCCGTCATAGATTTCCGGGACCTCCGTCTCAAATATCCGCTTGATCAGATCGGGATGTGTCCGGGAAATGATGGCCTTGGGCCCCTTCTCCGTCTCCCGTACATCCACTACATATACCTTGATATAATCCCCTTCGGTAACGCTTTCCCCGCCGATTTGCTCGCTCTTGGGAAGCACTGCCTCCGCCTTGCCGATCTTCAGCGAAATAGACCCCGTTTTCGGGTCGATGCGCTCTACCAGGCCGCTGACCAGCTCCTGATGCTTGCTTTGAAACTCCTGCATCATCTGGCCGCGCTCGCTGTCGCGAATGCCCTGGCGAATGATGTTCCGGGCCGTCTGCGCCGCCACCCGGCCAAACTGGTGTGTGTCCAGCTTCAGCCTGACAAAGCCGCCCTCTTCTGCCATGGGATCCAGCTCCTTGGCCTTTTCCAGAAGGATCTCCCGATCCGGGAACTCCACCTGAGCCTTCACTTCTTTTTTCAAATACACATCGAATTTCCCGGTATGCGCGTCGATGTCCATATCCACATCTTCATTCCCGTAATTGTTTTTACAGGCGGTGGAAATTGCCTTTTTGATCTTATCCAGCATAAATTCCACCGGGATCCCCTTTTCCTTCTCCAGGAGCTCCAGAGCGATAAACAGCTCCTCGTTCCCCTGCTGCTGTACTTCCTTTTTCTTGGCCATTTTTCCGACTCTCTCCTTTCTTTTCCCAAAAGGGCGCAATTCACGGTTTCCAAGCGCCCTTATCCCTCAGGAAAGTCCTCCTCGATAAGCTCTACCGAGGAACACTCTTTTTTCTGAAATACACAGGTCGTGCCTTCCTCTAACCGCACTTCAAATTCTCCGTTTTCCTCCGCTCTTTCCAGAATGCCGGAGAGCTCCCGTTCTCCGCTTTCCAGGGGGCGAATGAGCTTCACTCTGACAGGAGCGCCCAAAAAGGCTTTCAGGTGGCTGGGCTTTGTAAGCTTTCTGTTCAGGCCCGGAGACGACACCTCTAAAAGATACTCCTGAGGGATCGGGTCCTCCCGGTCCAGCACGGGGTTGATCTTGTGGGTCATATCCACGCAGTCGTCGATCCCCACGCCGCCTTCCTTATCGATGAAGATCCGAAGATACCAGTCTGCTCCCTCTTTCACGAATTGCACGTCCCAAAGTATGAGGCCCAATTCCTTCGCCAGCGGCTCGGCCATTTCCCAGACCCTTTGGGCGACATTTCCCTTCTTTTTTTCCTGTGTGCTCAACCGCGCGCCTCCTATGTCAAGAATTTGCCGGGCTTCCCGCTTTGAAGAGGCTTTTCACAACCTCCCTCAAAGCAAACAAAAGAGCGGGTCACCCCACTCTTTCATCATCCACTATTACTTTCGTTATTATAGCACCCGGGGAAAGAAAAAGCAAGCCGTTTCCTCAAGAAAAAGGGGCTTTTTCTTTGAAAGCGCAGCCATTTTTCAAAAAAGGACCTTTTCCTTTTAGAAGTTTCCTGTTCTGTCCTTACTTTCCGCCGCTTTTCAGGCCTCCAGCTGCCTGGAAAGGAACATGGCCGCCGCTCTGGCGCTTTCCGCGTGCTCCGCAGATACCTTGGCAGGGCTGTTTTCCCCTTTGATCAGCATGACGCCCCCCATCACATCTCCCACAGAGATCACCGGGAATACCGCCACCGCGGCACAGGCCGCTCCCGCACTGAGCAGTACCGTGTTATCCGCCTGAGAGAGAAAAGGCTTTTTTGCCTCGATCACCTCGTCCAGCTGCGGCGAGATGGGTTTATGCAGAATTTCTTTTTTGACTGGGCCGGCTATTGCAATGATCTGTTCGGTATCACATACGGCGGCCGCGTACCCTGTCAGGCTGACCAAGGTCTCCGCATAGGCCGCCGCCAAAGAGGACATTTCCCCTACCGGCGAATATTTTTTCAGGATCACCTCTCCTGACACATCGGTAAAAATTTCCATGGGCATTCCTTCTCGGATCTTCAGCGTTCTCCGAATCTCCTTGGGGATCACCACCCGCCCCAAATCGTCTATCCGGCGGACGATACCAGTCGCTTTCATACAAAAACTCCTTTTCCTATATGAGATAGGCCTTTGGGAAGCTGCGCTTCGGAATATGACGGATTTTGTGGTTTTCGGAAAGCGCCGCTGCTTTTTTTGGCCTTTACGGCTCTATTATTTGCGAAGTTTTGGAGTTTATCCTTTTTTCTGGATACTGGATTCTAGATACTGGATACTGGAAAAGAACCTTTGATAAAAAAGCTCCCCTTGAAAACAAGGGGAGCTTTTTCTATCAGTTCTTCTCCAGCATCCGACATTTCACAACGAAAGCGTTATGCGTCCCGCTCTGCCATATCCTTTTTGCCGCGGGCGCTTTCCTTGCCCGGCTTGATCTCTCCGGCTTTTGTCAGCGCGATCTTTGTCAGGGTAGGACCTACCAGCTCATAGATCATAACAGAAAACAGCACGATGTTCCGGATGATCCGGCCGTCTGCGCCCAGAGACTCTGCCATCACCGACATTCCCAGGGCCACTCCTGCCTGAGGCAAAAGGGTAATGCCGAGATATTTCGTAATCATAGGATTGCATTTCATGCCCTTGGCACTTAAATGAGCGCCAAGATACTTGCCCAGAGAGCGGCTGATAATATAGCAGATCCCGATTCCGATGATCACCACATCGCCGATCACTCCGAAATCCAGCTCAGCGCCGCTGAGCACGAAGAACAGCACATTGAGGGGCCCGGTCCAGCGCTCGGCACGGTCCATCAGCTCTTCGGAAACATCACAGATATTGCAGAAAATCGTGCCCAGCATCATGCAGGCCAGAAGAGAAGAGAACCCAAAATGAATGGAGCCCACCTTAAATTCCATCTGTGAAATGGCCACCGTAAGCAGTACAAAAGCTACGGCGATGGACATTCTCTTGCTTCTGGAATGGAAAAACTTCTCCACATAGTTGAAGATAAAGCCGGTGACAGCGCCCAAAGCAAGGGACAACACCACTTCAATGATCGGCTCCGCAATGACAGAAAGGATATCCACCGTGCCGCTGGTCAAGGACTTTGCCACACCAAAGGAAACGGAAAAGATTGCCAGGCCCACGGCGTCGTCCAGGGCGACGATAGGCAGCAGAATGTCTGTAAGGGGGCCTTTTGCCTTATACTGCCGCACCACCATCAAAGTGGCCGCGGGAGCCGTAGCGGAGGCGATCGCACCCAGCGTGATAGCCGCGGGAACGGAAAGAATATCCGGAATCACGAAGTGCAGGGCTACCAGAGTGAGGTCCACCAGAATCGTGGCGGCCACCGCCTGGATAATGCCGATCACGGTAGCCTGCTTCCCGTTCTCTCTCAGCTGGGAAAGGCGAAATTCATTTCCAATGGCAAACGCGATGAAGCCCATTGCGGCATCGGATATGATCCCCAGATTCTTTACCTGGTCCAGCGTCTGGAAGCCCAGGCCGGGCACCCCGATCCGCCCCAGAACGAAAGGACCGATCAAAATACCGGCAACCAAGTAAGCCGTAACTGCCGGCAGCTTAAACAAATTTGCCACCCGCGACATCAACAGGCCGGCCAATAAGGAAACCGAAAGTAAAAGCAAAATCTCCATCGCTAAATCCCCTTTCAGGTGAAAGGTCACCCAAAAAAAATCCCAGACTTCTATTATAACCGCACACGCAGGAAAAGCAAGGGATTTTTCATGGAAATCCGCTTTTCCGTCAAGACGCTCAAAAGTTTTTCACTCCTATATGGATTCGTCTATTTTTGTGAGTTGGTTGCTGGGAGGGAGATGGACTTTCCTTGGCTCCCAGCTTGGTAGAGGTTAGATATTAGTTGTTAGATAGTAGTTATTAGATAAGGTCAAGAGAAAGGGCGCGCCCTCTTTCCTTGACCTTATCTAATAACTAACATCTCAAATCTAACAACTACCAACGCGGGAGCCAAGTCTAACGACTAGTATCTAATGTCTAGCGACTACCGAAGGGGGATGAAGAGGGAGAGGTCTCTAAAAGTTTTGTTTTTGCAAGGCCTTTGAAAAAGGAATGGGTTTTCGTTATCTCTCCCTCAGTCAGCCTATCGGCTGACAGCTCCCTCGTCAGAGGGAGCCAAGACTAACAACTAACAACTAATATCTAATATCTAACAACTACCACGGGAGGCAAGTCTAACGACTAGTATCTAATGTCTAGCGACTACCGAAGGGGGATGAAGAGG
>CAZMFF010000027.1:0-38366 GCA_964565505.1 uncultured Acutalibacter sp.
GTGAGACAAGGGTTTTAAGAACATTTAAGAACTTATATAGAATCCGTACTCACATTCCCACCATGAAGCCGATTGACTTATAAAGACTTGCATAGAGTTCTGTATAGTTATATCAGATGTGTTCTTCATTGTTCCTACCACAGTGACATACCACATTTTCTAAAGAGATATAACAGGATATAACACGAGAGCCCCTTCTGCTTTGCTGCAGAGGGGGTTCTTTTGTTATACTGATGGTCAGCCGATTGGCAAATTATTGTGAATGGAGAATGTGGTATGAAGAAAGAAATCCCCTTTTGGGAGAAGTCAAACCTGCCGATCGAGGAGGCGGCAGCTTACTTTGGTATCGGGATGCAAAAGCTGCGGCTGCTGGCGTCCGATGAGTGCTGTCCTTTTGTGCTTTGGGTAGGGCGGAAGTGTCTGATTAAAAAGCAGTGCTTTGAAGAGTATCTCAGGAAAGCATATTCGATTTGAGGGGGAAAGAAAATGGGAAGAGAAGCGAGATATGACAGTAAACGAATGCGCTTGCATACCGGTGGAACAGAGCGAGCGGATGGGAGGTACGAATTTCGTTACTCATTGCTTGGAAAACGCTTTTCTGTTTATGCTGATAGTTTATATAAGCTGCGGGAGAAGGAGGCAGAAATTGTACCGGAGCCGGCAAAGACGCTTGCGGACGCCCGGATAAAGAATATAACAGTAAACGATTTATATTTATTGTGGAAAGAATTGAAGTGGGGAATTCGGGAAAGAACCTTTTGCAATTACTGCTACTGCTATGAAGCCTATGTGCAGAACAGCATTGGGAGGGAATACGCTGCCAAGTTGAAAAAGTCAGATGTGAAGCGATTCTTCAACTCCCTTGCGGATGAACGCCGTTTGAAAATCGGAACAATTGATCATGTTCATACGGTTCTTCATCAAGTACTGGAACTTGCTGTGGACGATGGGCTGATTGCCAGGAATCCTTCAGATGAAGCAATCAGGGAACTAATGCGTTCCCGTAATATGCACACAGAGCATAGGATGGCGTTGACCTTGCCGGAACAAATGCTTCTGATGACTTTTTTGAGGAAACGACGGCATATTCACGATGGAAACCTATCATTACAGTTTTGCTGGAAACAGGGCTTCGAGTAGGTGAAATTACGGGGTTGCGCTGGTGTGACGTAGATCTGTCACAAGGCATTATTGATGTAAATCACACTTTGGTTTATTTTGATAAGGGACATTTGAACGGTCAAAAGGGCTGTGGATACGGCATTAACGATACAAAGACGCCGGCAGGTAAGCGAAAAATCCCGATGACAAAGGCGGTAAAGCGAGTTTTTGAGGAGGAACGGAATTATCAATTGTGGGCCGGTGTTGAGTGCTTGTCTAAGGTGGAAGACTATACGGACTTTGTGTTTCTGAACCGATTTGGCAATGTGCTGAATCAATCTTCCATCAATAAAGCTTTGAAGCGGATCATCCGTGACTGTAATGATCGAGAGTTTTTGAAGTCGGATTCGCCAGAGGTTTTGCTTCCCAATTTTACTTTCCATAGTTTGCGGCATACTTTTGCCACGAGAATGTTGGAGGCAGGTGTCAATATTTGAGTGCTCCAGAATCTTATGGGCCATGCGGATGTGTCAACCACGATGAATATCTATACCCATGTGACTAAGGAGCTGGGCAGAGAGGGGATTGGACAGTTGGAAGCATATATGCGGCGAAGCACTGTTTAAGAGAACAGGGCAACCCAAGAGATATCGCAGTTGGGTTGCTTTTTTTTTTGATATATAGTAAGATAATAAGCAAGATAGTAAGTATGATGAGGAGGGTAGCAAAGTGAGTGATTATAAACCACCTTATCAGATTACCGATAGGATGTTATCATCGGTATCCACTATTTCAGAGAAGCTTGGAGAAATTACGGGACATAGTGGGCTGAACGCAAAGCCGCACCTTCGGAGAAACAATAAGATAAAATCCATTCACTCGTCCCTCCGAATTGAAGCAAATTCTCTTACTCTTGGGCAGGTGCGAGATGTAATCAATGGTCGTATGGTGCTTGGTTCGGCTAAAGAAATACAAGAAGTACAGAACGCTTATGCCGCCTATGAAGCTATCTCTGACATTAACCCATATAGCATAAAAGATTTAAAGCGCATTCACGGAATCATGACAAAGAGTGTTGTAGAAGAAACAGGGAGATTCCGATTAGGGGAAGAGGGAGTCTTTAATGGTGATCAGTGCATTTTTATGGCGCCGCCGGCTCGGCTTGTCCCAGACTTAATGAAATCTCTGTTCTCTTGGATGAAAGCAAGCCGAGCGCAGGTACACCCTTTAATTCTGTCAGCCATTTTTCATTATGAATTTGTGTTTATTCATCCCTTTTCGGATGGAAACGGGCGGATGGCTCGGCTGTGGCATACGGTGCTCTTGTCAAAGTGGAAGCCGATTTTTGAATATATTCCCATTGAAAGTCAAATCGAGAAGTTTCAGGATGGATATTATGAAGCAATTGCGAATTGCCATGTTGCTGGAAGTAGCAATGAGTTTATTGAGTTTATGCTTCAGCAGATAGACATGGTCTTAGATGATATTAAGACACAGACACGGCTACCAGAAATAGGCGTTTCTGACTATGTGCAACGGCTTTTGGATGGAATGGAATACGATGTAACTTATTCTGCGACAGAGCTTCTGGAAATGCTTTTATTGAAATCGAAGGAGACGTTGAGGAAAAATTATCTGAACCCAGCAATGAAGTTAGGCTTGATAGAAATGACATTGCCGGATAAGCCCAAAAGCAAAAATCAGAGATATATTAAGAAATAGGAAATTCTCGAAGGTTAGAACAACAGGACACACTATTTGACAAGGAAATGCTATATTCTAATACAATGGGACTTTTCGCAGACAGTAACATCAGAGAAAGAATGCTGCAACAGGAATGGTTCTTTGATGAATCTAAAGATGAACCTTTAGACCTGATTTTAATATGTGAGGAAGTGATGTAATGAAGGATTTAGAGCAAAGAGTAAAAACGCTTGAAACTAAGGTCAAGGTGTTAGAAGAAACTCTTGAAACACTAAAAAATATGAGTCTTTCCGAGCAGATGGGCAGCTCTATTCAATCAAGACAGAAGTCCTTGCGGATGGTTGAACTGCTTAATTCAGTTTCGGATGATGACAAATTGGATTTTGAAAAAGAACGGATTTCCCTCAACAATGTAAGAAATGCAAAGAGAGACATTGATAATCAAATAGCGCAAGCTATAAGTAATGCAGGTACATTTTCAGATGATTTACCCGATGATCCGAGATATTTTAACTATGAGGTAGAATCCGGAATGGAAGAAAATTCCCTATTGAAACGAAAAGAAAAGAACGCTGCATTAAGTAGTTTTGTGGGAAAAGGGTTACGCATTACCGCTTATAACGGATTTGAAACCGATAGAGTTATTATTCCTAATGAGATAGATGGTCAACCTGTTATAAGCATTGGAGAAAAAGCATTTATGAATGCGCCAATTTCAGAAGTTGTTCTTCCAAAGTCGCTAAAAGCAATTTTACGACAAGCTTTCCAAGGGTGTTCAAACATCAAGCATATTGACCTTCCCGACAGTATTGAATATTTGGGTTCGTATTGTTTTGCAGATAGCGGCATCGTAGATTTGGTACTACCTCCCTTACTAACCAGAGTGCCAAATGATTGCTGCCGTGCTTGCAAGCAACTAAAAAAGGTTTCTTTCGGAACGAGAGTAACAACCATTGGATATGCTGCCTTTCAAGATTGTTCGGAAATAAGAGAAATATCACTTCCGGAGACATTACTTAATGTGGAAAATAAGTCCTTTGAAGGAACTTCTATTTCTACAATAATTTTTCCAAGCAATGTAAAACAAGTATCTGGCGAAACATTTGGCGACATTCATACACCAACAAAACATGATGTAGTATGCGTGTTTCTTGGCAAGGAAACAGTCGTTGATGTAAAATATTTTTTTAGGCCTTTTTCTTTTGTTTCTTTAATCTATTGTTTACCCGGTAGCAAAATTCAACAAATTGCAAGGCAAAGAAAAATACCGATGAAGCCGCTTAGCGATTTTAGAATGAAGGATTAAACGGATATGAGTTGTCCTACAGCCAAAAGGAATTAAGCGATGTAATTCTTGCACTGGCATCCGGCGATATTGGTGAAAAGGAAATCTTGCAATGGATTATTGAACATCAGCAATAGCTTTCGGCGTTTGAGAGCAAAATACACCCATTGCACAAACTGTATTTATGCAATTGCATTTCGTCCTTGCAGGGAAACAAGTATGCAGCATGAAGCATAGGCTGGTACCGCATAAAAAGTGAGGAACAAATTTATAATAAAATAATTTGGAAATCGAAAATGCGATACAATTCTGAAAGTTATAGTTTTTTGATTTTGACGGAATGTTAATGCAGTATAAAACAAACTTTGAAAAGACACTTTTGCTGTTCGCAAGGGTGTTTTTTCTTATACCATTTCAGATGTCCCCGCAAAATTCTAACTTTGTCGATCCGATCACAGCGCAGTGCTTCTGTCGTATCAATGTTCTGCCGAAGAAATTGCCCAGGCGGTATCCCGGCGCCGGCTGCCCTAAAATCACGAAATTATATTAGGTTGAAAAAACTTTTGACCCGTGGTATAATATTTTTTGTTAATAATCATCAGGTTTTTTGAAAAAACTGTGAGACAGGAGGAATTCTATGTATCCAAGAAAGCTGACAAGGTCGGTGATCTCCAACCCGGACTACCCTGTGGTCGAGACGCCCAAGGGAAAGCTCAGGGGCCTGTGGGAGGAGGGCGTATTTCTCTTCCGAGGCGTCCAGTACGCCACGGCGAAGCGCTTTCATCTGCCGCAGGAGGTACCCGCCTGGGAGGGAACCAAGGAGGCCATCATTTACGGGCCTGTGTGTGTTGAGATGCACACCCCCATCGCCCATGACCAGTACAATGTTCCGCACTATCACTACATCCAGGACGAGGAGTGCCATTATCTGAACATCTGGACAAAGCATATTGAAAAGGGCGCGAAGAAGCCTGTCATGGTGTGGATCCACGGCGGCGGATTTTCCACCGGTTCTTCCATTGAGCTCTACGCTTACGACGGCCACGAGCTGTGTGATTTCGGAGACGTGGTGGTGGTGTCTTTAAACCATCGCCTCAACTGCATCGGCTATCTGGACCTGAGCGCGGTGGACGAAAAGGAGTATAAGTACACGGGGAACCTGGGCCAGGCCGATCTGGTGGCTGCCCTGCGCTGGATCCGGGACAATATCGAGGCTTTCGGCGGAGACCCAGACAATGTGACGATCATGGGCCAGTCCGGAGGCGGGGGAAAGGTAAACGCCCTGCTGCAGACCCCCAGCGCTGCCGGGCTTTTCCACAAAGCGGTGATCCAAAGCGGCGTGTTTGAGGGCGGAAAGGACCTGCTTCCCGAAGAGTCTCGGGAAATCGGCAAAAAAGTGGTGGAAGCCCTGAACCTGAAGGATATCCGGGAAATCGAGACGATCCCTTATTACTTGCTGGCCCGTGCCGCCCAAAAGGTCGGCGAGGAGATGGCCGGCGGAAGGATCCGCTTTGCACCCGTTAAGGACGATGATTTCTTTTTCGGCTCCTGTGAGCTCAACCCCTGTATCGAGGGCACGAAGAATGTACCTGTGCTCATCGGCTCTGTCCTGGGCGAGTTCGACCAGAATTTCAACCAGGTCTACGCTCCCGGCAGCAAGAACAGCTGGCCGGAGGACCAGGTGTGGTCGCTTCTCCGGCAGATTTACGGCGACAAGGCAGAGGCCGTTGTGGCAGCTCAGCAAAAGGCTTATCCCGGCGCGCCCATTGTGGATAGCCTCTACATCAACCGGGGCGGCCGCGTGGCGGCCCGGGACTGGTGCCGCAGAAGGGCGAGCCAGGGCTGCGCCCCTGCCTACAACTGGCTGTTTACGCTGGAATCTCCTCTAAACAGCGGCACGATCGCATGGCACAATGTGGAAGAGGCCTATATGTTCCACAACGCCAATTACCTGGAGGCCTCCTATATTCCCGGCGTATCTGAGCAGCTGCAGGATATTATGACCGGCGCGTGGGTCCAGTTTGCGAAGACGGGCGACCCCAATCATGTGGGGATGCCCATCTGGCATCCGGCTACCGAAGAAAACGGCGCCTGCATGATTTTTGACCGGGTGGTGCGGGAGGAGTGCCACCATGACGACGCCCTTATGGAGATACTGCCTCCAAAGGCAATCATGAGCAAAAACGACCGGCGTCCGTTGTCTACCTTCGGCGGCGGACCCAGACAAAGCCTGTAAGGAGGGTTTCACCATGTATATGCAGAAAATGACCGAGCAGGTCGTCTGCACCTATGACGATCCTGTTGTTCAGACCAAATACGGAAAGCTCCGCGGATTAAAAACGCAGGGCACCTATATTTTCCGCGGCATCCGGTATGCCGAGGCAAAGCGGTTTCATTTCCCCACAGAGGTGGAGCCCTGGGACGGCGTTCGGGAAGCGTTTCAGTTCGGCCATGTGTGCTGTGAGCTCAACACGCCCATTCCCCACGACCAGTTTACGGTCCCCCATTTCTTTTATCCGCAGAACGAGCACTGTCAGTATTTGAATGTATGGACCCAGCGCCTGGACAAGAAAGCCAAGCGCCCTGTGATGGTATGGCTGCACGGCGGCGGATGGTTTTCCGGATCTTCCGTAGAGCTTCTGGCCTACGACGGCGAGAACCTGTCCAAAACGGACGATGTGGTGGTAGTTTCCATCAATCATCGCCTGAATGTGCTGGGCTATCTGGATCTTTCTCAGTATGGCGAGCAGTATCGGGATTCTGCCAACGCGGGCCTTGGAGACCTTGTGATGGCTTTGAAATGGATCCATGAGAATATTGCTCAGTTTGGCGGAGATCCGGACAATGTGACGATCTTCGGCCAGTCCGGCGGAGGCGGGAAGGTAGTCGCCCTGATGCAGACGCCCGCGGCGGACGATTACTATCAGAAGGCCATCATCCAGTCCGGCGGTCCGACGGGTCAGGGCCCGGAAAATGCGGAGGATGCCAGAAAGGTTTCTCAGCGCTGTGCCCAGCTGATCCTTCATTACCTGCACATAGATCCGGAGAATATTGAGCAGATCGAGACAGTAGACTGGTATGACCTGGCTCAGGCCACGATGAACGCTGTGTGGACGCTTCAGAACCGGGAGGGCAAGCGGATCAGCTGGGCCCCCCATCCCGACGGCAAGTACTATATGGGCCACCCGCTGGACTTCGGATGGCGGCCCGAAAGCCTTATAAAGCCCATGCTGGTGGGCTCTGTGCTGGGCGAATTCTCCGGAAACTTCAACCAGAAGATCGGCGACGGCATCAAAAACAAATGGGATCCGGCCACGATCCGCGCCCATACAGCGGAGAAATTCGGGGATCAGGCTCAAAAGATGACAGAGCTGTTTGCCCAGGCCTATCCGGACCGCAACCCGGCGGACGTGCTGTTTGTGGATACCCGTCTGCGCAAGGGATGTCTGAACTTCTGCCGCAAGCGCGCACAGGCAGGCGGCCCTACCTGGAACTGGCTGTTTAATCTGGAATCCCCCTTTAATTACGGGACCATGGCCTGGCACAATGCGGAAGAGCCGTATGTATTCCGGAATTCCGCCTATATCGAGGCGCAGTATATCCCGGTGGTGTCTGAGCGGCTGGAAGATCAGATGGCGGGGGCGTGGGTGCAGTTTGCCAAAACCGGGGACCCCAATTTTGAAAAGATCCCTCAATGGCCCCAGGCCAGCTCTGCCTCGGTTCCCACCATGTGCTTTGATGAGGTCACCGACCTGCGGGTAGATCATGACAAGGCGCTGATGGAGGCCTATCCGGAGCCGGAGAACAAGGGCTTCCCGGGAAGCGGGAAGATGTATGCCATGTTCGGCGTTAAGCCGGAAGAATAAATTCCTTGTCCGAAACAGGGCCCGTGCTTTGCACTTGCAAAGCACGGGCTTTTTCCTAAACGGAGAATGCCCCTCTTCCCTTGAAAAAGAGGGTGCGCTATGCTACAATGACCTCACGGAATTTGGGAAAACCAGAAAAGCCGGCACCGCCCGGAAACGGGGCGCGAAAAAGCTTTCAAAAGCTCTGGAAGGGGAATGGAAAAGTGATGGAAGCCTTCAAAAAATCGGTTGCCGCGGGAGTGGCCATCAGCATTGGCGCGACTGTCTATTTGGTCAGCGAAAGCAAGCTGGCGGGAGCCCTGCTGTTTACGATCGGCCTTTTTGTCATCTGCTCTTTCGGTATGAACCTGTTTACCGGGAAGATCGGGTATGTGCTGGAAAACAAAAATCATCCCAACTGTCTTGTGATCTGGCTTGGGAATTTTTCAGGCTGTATCCTGGCGTCTTCACTGATCCGCCTTGCAAAGCCCTCCCTGCATGAAACCGCCGCAAAAATGGTGGCGGCGAAGTTGGGTCTGGGCTGGTATTCCGTTTTCATTTTAGGCTTTTTCTGCGGGATACTGATGTATCTGGCTGTGGAAAATTTCCGAAGCAGCGCCAATGACTTCGGAAAGATAACAGGGCTTTTCCTGTGCGTTTCGGTGTTTATCCTCTGCGGCTTTGAGCACAGCATTGCGGATATGTCCTACTGCGTGTTCGGCATTTCCTCTTTCCGGGAGCTGCCGTGGATCCTGCTGTTTCTTTTGGCAGTGTCTGCCGCGAACGGCCTTGGATCATTGGCCGTGCGTTTTTTAACGGTACAGCGAGAGGAAAAAAAGTGACGAAAGGTCCACGCCCATCTGTTTTTCGGTAAAAGAAAAATTCAACAAAGCAAAGGAGAGATCATTATGGAGCAGCTTGCCGATCTCGTCAACCCCTATATCGGAACCATCTCATATATGCTTACCTCCACCCGCCCGGAGGTCATGCTGCCCTACGGCATGGCTCGGTGTACCCCCATCGTTACAGACTGCGGAGACTATTACTGCAACGACAGGATCATGGGCTATCCCATGGGTAACGCAGCTGTGATGCCCGGCCGTGACGGAGATTTTGCCAATACCTTCGATCACAGCCGGGAGGATTTTCGCTGCTATCTTCTCCGCCAGGAGCTGGACCGTTATGACATCACGGCGGAATCCACCGTAACTGCTCACTGTTATCTGCACAGATTTACAAACGCCGATCAGCTGCGCATCTCTTTTTCCGGCGGCACTGCCGAAAGGCAGGGGGAGGCCGTCCTCATCAAGCTGCGGACAAACCCGGCCCGGCCGGATGACCCCAGCGACCCGATCTTCCAGTATCTCCGCATCACTCTGGACTGTCCTTTGGAGGTCATGGGGAAGGAGGAAGAGGCCTGGGTCCTGAAGGTTCCGGAAGCGGTGACGATCCGCTGCGCCGTTTCCTTTATCTCTTTTGAAAAGGCGGCCCAAAGCGAGAAAAAGGAGCTTGACGGCAAATCCTTTGACCAGTTATCCCAGGAACTGAAGGAGATCTGGAACCGCCAGCTTGGGAAAGCGAAGATCTCCGGCAACACGCCGGAGAAGCAGCGGGTGTATTATACCGCCCTTTACCGGGCCTTTATGCGCATGACAGACTACACGGAATACGGGGAGTATTACAGCGCCTATGACGGCAAGGTCCACGAGGGCGTTTTCTATACCGGAGACGGGCTGTGGGACACCTTCCGCTGTATGCACCCGCTTCAGCTGCTGGTAGACCGGGACCGGCATAAGGATATTTTAGACAGCTATAACAAGATGTACCGGCAAAGCGGCCTCATGCCCTCCTTTCCCGGATATGAGGGAGATCGGCCTGTCATGCTGGGATTCCACGCCGCCTCTCTTTTTGCAGACGCCTATTGCAAGGGCATCGAGGCGGATTATGAGACGGCCTATGAGGGAATCCGGAAAAACGCCATGGAGGAGAGTATGTTCCCCTGGTGCTGTAACCGCCCGTTAGAAGCCCCGGATATCTGCTATCAGGAAAAGGGCTTTTTCCCGGCTCTGGCTGAAGGGGAGAAGGAGACCTGCAGCAACGCTCATCCCTTTGAGCGGCGGCAGGCCATTGCCGTCACGCTGGAACACGCCTATGACGATTGGTGCGCAGGCCAGCTGGCGTCCGCCCTTGGAAAAACAGAGGACGCCGCCCTTTTTGAAAAGCGAGGGCAAAACTATAAAAACCTCTATCGTCCGGAACTTGGCTGGATGGCGCCCAAGGATATCAACGGAGACTGGGTAGAGGATTTTAATCCCAAATTCTCCGGCGGTATGGGAGGCCGGGACTATACAGCGGAAAACAATACCTGGACCTATACCTGGTCGGTGTTCCACGATCCGGAAGGACTGGCAGAGCTTATGGGCGGCAAAAAAGCCGCGGCGGAAAAGCTGGACCGGCTTTTCCGGGAGGGCTTCACCTGGCCGGAAAGCAAATTCGGTTATCTGGGCCAATTCCCTGATGCCACCGGGCTGATGGGCCAGTTTGCCATGGGAAACGAGCCCTCCTTCCACATTCCCTATCTCTACGACTATTTCGGCTTCCCCTGGAAAGCCCAGAAGAAGCTGAGAGAGCTGATGGATATCTGGTTCACCGATTCCCCCACCGGCATTTGCGGCGACGAGGACGGCGGGGCCATGTCCAGCTGGCTGGTTTTCTCCGCGCTGGGGTTCTATCCGGTGTGTCCGGGAAAGGCAGAGTATGCCATCGGCACCCCTCTCTTTGACCGGGCTGAGATCCAGGTGGGAGACGGGAAAAGCTTTACCGTCATCAGCGAGGGGGCCGGGGATGGCAAACGGTATATCCAGTCCATGACCCTCAATGGAGAGGCCTTCACGCGGCCTTTCCTGTCCCATGAGCAGCTGCTTTCCGGCGGTACTCTGGTGCTCAAAATGGGTACGCGGCCCTTGGAGGCGGAATAAACTCCTTTGAAAGCGGCTCAGAGGTGAAAGTACTTGCAAAAAAAAGACCCGCCCCGGAAGAACTTCTTCCGGGGCGGGTCCTTTTTTGGGGCAAATGAAAAAATGGCCCGGAGAAAGCGCCCTTGCGTCTTCTCCGGGCCGGAAGCCCATTTCGTTTTCTTTAAGCGCGGCTGAACTCGGAAAGCAGCAGCCCTTCGTTGTGCTCCAGCGCCCAGTTGATGCTCCACTGGTTGGAAAACAGCAGCAGATATCTTCCCTTGGTGTCCTGCACCTTCTTGGTGTCAGAGGTCAAATTGAGCTTTTTCAGGTCAATTTCCCCGTTGTCGATCCAGCGGATGAACTGGAAGGGCAACGTCTGCATGGAGAGGTCTACATGATATTCGTTTTCCATGCGGTATTGGAACACGTCGAATTGCAGAGAGCCTACCACCCCTACGATGATCTCCTCCATGCCGGAATCGATCTCCTGGAAGATCTGGATGGCGCCCTCCTGGGCGATCTGGGTCGCGCCCTTGACAAATTGCTTGCGCTTCATGGTGTCCTTTTGCCTGACCAGGCTGAAAAGTTCTGGGGCAAAGGTGGGGATCCCTTCAAAGCGCAGCTTTTTTCCCGGCGCGCAGAGCGTATCCCCGATGGAAAATACGCCGGGGTCAAATACGCCGATAATATCTCCGGCATATGCCTCTTCAATGATTTCCCGGCTTTGCGCCATCAGCTGCTGGGGCTGGGAAAGCTTCAGCCTTCGCCCTCCCTGGACGTGCTCAACCTCCATGCCCTTTTCAAACTTTCCGCTGCAAATGCGGATAAACGCGATCCTGTCCCGATGGGCTTTGTTCATATTTGCCTGGATCTTGAACACAAAGGCGGAGAAGGCGGGATCGAAGGGGTCTACCACACCCTCCGAGGCGCTGCGGGCAAGGGGAGGAGTGGTAAGGCGCAGGAAGCTTTGCAGGAACGGCTCTACGCCGAAATTGGTGAGCGCCGAGCCGAAAAATACGGGAGAAAGCTTTCCGTGGCGCACCTTTTCCAGGTCGAATTCGTACCCCGCACCGTCCAGCAGCTCCACATCCTCACAGAGCTGGTCGTATAGACCGGCGCCGATCAGCTCCTTTAAAGCCTCGTCTCCCACAGAGTAATCGGTTTCCTTTGCCTCCCGGCGTCCCGCGTTCGCTCCCTCCGGCTCAAAGGTCAGGACCTTGTCCTTTTCCCGGTCATATACTCCCTTGAAATCCGTGCCGGAGCCGATGGGCCAGTTCATGGGGTAGGTGCCGATCCCCAGCTCTTTTTCGATCTCGTCCAGAAGGTCGTAAGGGTTTTGGGATTCCCGGTCCATCTTGTTGATAAAGGTGAAAATGGGGATATCCCGCATGACGCATACCTTAAACAGCTTCCTGGTCTGCGCTTCCACGCCCTTGGAGGCGTCGATGACCATCACGGCCGAGTCCGCCGCCATCAGGGTGCGGTAGGTGTCCTCTGAAAAGTCCTGGTGTCCGGGGGTGTCCAGAATATTGATGCAAAAGCCGTCATATTGAAACTGCATGACAGAGGAGGTGACTGAGATCCCTCTCTGCTTTTCGATCTCCATCCAGTCGGAAACGGCGTGGCGGGAGTTCCTTTTTCCCTTTACCATGCCGGCCAGCGTAATGGCGCCGCCGTACAGCAGGAATTTTTCCGTCAAGGTGGTTTTTCCGGCGTCCGGGTGAGAGATGATGGCAAAGGTGCGCCGGCGCTGGATCTCGTTTTGATAATCTGGCAATGAAAACAGCTTCCTTTCTCGCTGAATTGAAAGAATCGTACAGCCATAGGGGCGTAGCTTTTGGCATAAAGACAATAGATTATAGCATGAAGCTTTGGGAAATTCAAGGTTTGGCCACAGGCTTTGACAGATTTCGGCGGAGAAGTGTGGTAGGTTTTGAACAGGAAACAGCAAAGGTCAAAACGCGACGGAAAGGATGGTCGTAATGAAGCGGTCTCACATCAGAGTTTTGGAAGCCATCTCCCTTTTTATGCTTTTCTGGTGTCTGCCTCAGCCTGCTCAGGCGCAGGAAAGCGGCAGGCAGCAGGAGATCAAGGGATGGACGCTTTTGTGCGATCGAAGAGCGCAGCTAAAGGAGGAGGACGCGCGCGTTTACGAAATAACCGTGAGCGTGCAGGCAGGAAGAGACGAAGAGGGGAACTCTTCTTCCGAAAAAGCTCTTCTCAAGCCTGAAAAACAGGAAGAAGAGCAAAAGCAGGCCGCGAAAAACGCGCAGGAGCTTTCCGTGACGGTTCGGGAAACGCTGGACCCCCGTTTTTCCCTTTCCCGGGAAGAGGAAAAAAGGCTTGAAGAAGCCGGGGCAAAAATCCGGGAAAAGCCGGACGGCTCTGTTTTGATCAGCTGGGAGGTATCCTTTTCCGGGGAGGAGAAATTTTGGAGCGCCGGTTTTTCCGTACAGGCGAGAGAGGACTTCCCCGGGGGTAATGAAGTTGCCCTTTTCGGAGAGGAAAGCGGCGTATATCATAACGGACGGCCCCTTTGGAAATTCCCCCAATGTCTTGTGAACGTACCGTTTTCCCTTCCCTTATCGCGGCAGTCGCTCACGCTCTTTCTGGGAGAAAAGATCCCCAAAACCGTGAAAGGGAAGAGCTTAGATATCTGGATGCTGGGGGGCGCCCCCGTCAACTGGTATGGGAAAGGGGAAACGGGGACGCTCTCTCTTTTCTGGACAAAGCCCGATCTCACAGCGGTGGGAAGCCTTTCCCAATTGGCAGAGATCCGTCCGGCGGGAGATGAGCAGTATGCCTTTTCTGTTTCCTATACACCCTATCAGACGGGAAGCAAGGGGCTTGGGGATCCGGTAGAGGAGACGGAGGCTTCCGCATCTTTGCAGCTGAATGTCATCCAGGGAAGCCTTACCGTACAGGCGGTAAGCCAGGGCGGGGAAGGCCCTGCTCCGCTGTTTCTTTTAAAGTCAGATCAGCTTACGCTTTACCGCTTGGGAGAATACAGGAAAACCGTGGAGGGAAAATCTCTGTACCAGGTGGATTTTTTAGGGCTTCCGTTTGGAAAGTACCGGATCACACAGCTTTCCTCCGCCTTTGAAGAGATTTCCGAAGAGTATTGGGTAGGGGCTTGTCCCGGGAATGACACGGTCGACTTTCAGAGGGCCGGTGTGAAAACCTGGATGGAGCTTACCCGGAAGGAAGAACGGGGAGAGAAGAGGTTTGAGACCGGGTTTCAAACAGAGACCTTTCATATTTTTCCCCGGGATACGCTGTATTGAAGAGAAGAGAGCGGGCCTGCCGGATCCTTTTTTGGCTTTTTGTCCTGACGGCAGCGTCCCTGATACTGACAAGGCTTTTCGGGATCCAAATCTATGCGGTGGCAAGCGGCAGCATGGAGCCCAGCTACCATGTGGGAGACCTTATCTTTGTCCGGAAAGCGCAACCGGAAATGATTCGAAAGGGAGACTGTATCACCTATCTTTTCCGGGAAGGCACCGTTACCCATCGGGTGAAAGCGATCGACAGGAGCCGCAGGCTGTTCTTTACTAAGGGGGATGCGAATATGACTCGGGACGCCCCGGTCCCCTTTGACCGGCTGGTGGGAAAGGCGTCTTCCTTTTCCGTTCCATTTCTGGGGCATCTGGTGATCTGGTTAAAGAGCCTGAGCCCGTGGGAGGCGGTCTCTCTCCTGGGGGCGGCTGTGATTTTTTCGCTGATCTGGAATATTTTGCTCATCAGGAAATTGAGGAGGCGGAGACAACGGCGTGAAACATCGTAAAATTCATCTGGCGATCGGGCTTTTGCTCATCGTCCTGGGATCGACCGCCCTGGGAGGGAAAACCTTTTCCCGGGCGCGGCCAATAGAGCGATCTCCGGCAGAAGGGCTGCGCATTGAGCTCTGCCGGGAATCAGAGGAGGAGGGGAGCCCTGTTCTGTCCGGGGAAAAGGCCGCCAGGCGAAAGCTGTGGGTGGAAAATACCGGAGACGCGCCTTGCTATGTGCGGATCAGGCTCATGCTTCCCACGGCGGAGGAAACAGAGATCCTGGAGCTGGGAGAAATGGTGGGAGAAGAGTTTATCCCCCTGGATTTTCGGCAAAAAGAAAAGCGGGAGTGCTGGGTCAGAGACGGAGAATATTTCTATTACAGAAATCCCGAAACAGAAAACCTGCTCTTTCCCGGGGAGACGACGCTTCCCGTTTACAGCGGGATCCGGCAGAACCAGAGGCTGCGCGGGAAGCTGTCTTCCAAGGTGGCCCTCGAGCTCGTTGCCTGGGCGCAGGCGGCCTTGCCGGAGGAGGGAAAAAGCGAGAGGGAGGTTTGGAGCTTTTAGAGCGATGAGCGGGAGAGCCTACTGAAAAGGGAGCGTTTTTCATGTATTTGATCGGCATCGGGCTTTATGTGGCGGTTACGATACTGCTAAGTTATCTTCTGACGCTTTTAAAGAAACGATAGAAGGGGGGACGCTGTTTGATACAGCGTCCTCCTTTTTGAAAAATAAAACAGGGATCCTTTTTCTTTATGCCGGAAAGCGGAAATAAGCTTCTGAATGGAAGTGTTGGGTTTTTGAGGAGCTTGCGATCGCACAAAAGAGAAAAACCGGCGCCGAAAGCTTTCGACAGCCGGTTTGCATTGCGTTTTAAGCAGAGAGGTTTTCCGGTTACGACGCAAAAGAGCCGCGGATTAGGTGGGCCAAAAAGGCGATGAGAAACCCCAAAAGCGCCCCGCAGATCACCTCAATCAGCCGGTGCCCCAGCGTTTCGTTGAGCTTGGGGATCGCTTCCTTTAAGCTTTCCCGGTCTGTCTCCTCCCCGGTTTCCTCCAGGCGCTCTACGATCAGGTTGATGGCTTTGGCATGAAGCCCGGCCGCCCAGCGCACGCCGGTGGCGTCATACATGACAATGAGGGCCAGCACGAAGGAAAGGGCGAAGATCGGAGAGTTGAAGCCGTAGAGGTAATAGGAGGTCAAAAGCACGGAGCAGGTGACTGCCGAGTGAGAGCTGGGCATCCCCCCGGCGCCCGCCAGCCTGTGCCGGTCCAGCTTTTTATGCTTCACGGCGTCCACCAGGGTTTTGAGCAACTGGGCGCTGAGCCAGGCGATCACGCTGACATTGATCAGATCGTTGGAAATGAGAAAAGAGAAATTCATACGCGCCCCTCCCGTTTTACTCCTGATGCCTCTCTATCATTGTAAAGGCTGGAGGGAAGCCTGTCAATCAGTTTTGAAGCAGTTTGGGAAGGGGGCTTTTCCGTCAAAGGGAAGATCGCTTGAATCAACGGGGAGATTGTGATAAAATAACAACAGCGGAGCTGTTGTTATTCTGGAAGAAGCCCTGAACCGCGAAGCGGTTCTCTTTTCTTGAAAAGAAAAGCACCGGGCTTCTTCAAAGCGGATCATCTATTTAAAATAACAATGGCTTCACTGTTGTCATTCTGGAAGAAGCCCTTAAGCCGCGAAGCGGTTCTCTTTTCTTGAAAAGAAAAGCACCGGGCTTCTTCAAAGCGGATCATTTACTTAAAATAACAACGGCTTTACCGTTGTTATTCTGGAAGAAGCCCTTAAGCCGCGAAACGGTTCTCTTTTCTTGAAAAGAAAAGCACCGGGCTTCTTCAAAGCGGATCATCTATTTAAAATAACAATGGCTTCACTGTTGTCATTCTGGAAGAAGCCCTTAAGCCGCGAAGCGGTTCTCTTTTCTTGAAAAGAAAAGCACCGGGCTTCTTCAAAGCAGATCATTTATTTAAGGAATATCCGGCGGAAAAAAGGGGGGAGAGGATGGAAAAAAGGAATTATCACCGGGAGCTTTTGCAGCTTTTACAAGGGCTTTCGGAAAAGCCCAGGCTGCTGCTTCACGCCTGCTGTGCCCCCTGCTCCAGCCATGTGCTGGAATTTCTCTCGCCTTATTTTTCGATTGATCTTCTCTATTATAACCCCAATATTTCTCCCCGGGAGGAGTATGAGAAGCGGCGGGAAGAGCTGCGGCGTCTGATCGGGGAAATGCCTTTAAAGGGAGAAGTGACCTTGCTCTCCTGCGATTATGACGACAGCGCGTTTTCCCATATGGCGCGCGGACTGGAAAAGGAACCGGAGGGCGGGGCCCGCTGCCTCAAATGCTACCGGCTTCGCCTGGAGGAGGCGGCAAAGGAAGCCAAGCGCCTTTCCTGCGATTACTTTACCACCACATTGTCGATCAGCCCATTAAAAAACGCGCGGGCGCTCAACGAGATTGGAGAAGAGGTGGGGAGAAAATGGGGAGTGGCCCATTTACCCGCCGACTTCAAAAAGCAGGACGGCTATAAAAGATCTATTGAGCTGTCCCGGGAATACGGGCTTTACCGCCAGGATTACTGCGGCTGTATCTACTCCAAAGAGGAAAGCCGAAGGAGAAAGGAAGAGAAAAGGGATGTCAGTTAGCTTCAAGGGCGTTTCCTATCCCGCGGCAGACGCTCACGCCCATATTTATCCGGGAAAGATCGCGGAGAAGGCTACCGCTTCGGTAGGAGATTTTTACGATATCGAAATGCAGAATGTGGGGCTGCCCCATGTGCTTGCCCAGGTGGGAAGCGAAGCGGGGATCGACCGATTCCTGGTATGCTCCGTTGCCACCAAGGTGGAGCAGGTGCGTTCCATCAACGAGTTTATCGAGGAGAAATGCAGGAAGTACCCCCAGTTTGTGGGGCTGGGCGCCTGGCACCAGGATGTAAAGGATATCGAGGGGGAGATGGAGGATATCCAGCGCCGGGGCCTTGTGGGGATCAAGCTTCATCCGGATTTCCAGCAGTTCTTCATCGATGACCCGAAAATGCTTCCGGTATACCGGGAGGCAAACAGAAGAGGCCTGCCCGTTTTGTTTCACACGGGAGATTCGCGCACAGACTTTTCCTCTCCCAGACGCCTGCAGAGCGTGATCGAAAAGATCCCGGAGTTTACCTGCATTGCCGCCCATTTAGGCGGCTACTCCGAATGGGAGGCCGCCCGGCGGGATTTGAAGGGAAGCAATGTCTATATTGATACCTCCAGCTCCCTTTTTGCAGTGACAAAGGAGCAGGCCCGGGAAAGCATCGCACATTTCGGGATCGAGCACACCATGTTCGGCACCGATTTCCCCATGTGGCGGCCCAAAGAGGAATTACAGCGCTTTTTCCGGCTGGGATTTTCTGAGGAGGAAAACAGGCAAATCCTCTATGGGAATTTCGCAAGGCTGTTTCACCTGACATGATAGAGAGGGAGAAGCAGGAGCGCTTTTTGGCCGCCTGCCGGAAGGTCATGGAGAACTCCGGACGGAAAAAGGGCATCGGCACCCTGGGAGAGCGCACGCTGCACGCCGTGATCAAAGAATATCTGGAGCCGGAAGAGGGAAAACAGGAGATTCCGGTAGGCCCCTTTGTGGCGGATATTCAAAAGGAGGACGGGATCCTGGAGATCCAGACCAGAGATTTCAATAAGCTCAGAAGGAAGCTGGAGCTCTTTCTGGAGCAGGGCCCCGTGACAGTGGTCTATCCGGTGCCCATGAGAAAATGGCTTTGCTGGATCGAAGAGGACGGCACGGTGATCCCCCCGCGGAAAAGCCCCAAGCAGGCTGGGCCCCAGGAGATTTTCCGAGAGCTTTACCGCATCAAGCCCTTTTTGCGAAACGACAGGCTTCGGTTTTGTATTCTTCTGCTGGAGCTGGAGGAATACCGCCTGAAAAACGGCTGGGGGAACGGGGGCAAGCGAGGCTCTGCCCGTTTTGACCGGATGCCGGTGGCGCTGCTTGACGAGGTGTGGATCACAGGCGCTGAAGATTACGGGAAGCTGATCCCGGAGACTCTCGGAGAGTCTTTTACTGCCAAGGAGTTTTCCAAAGCAGCCCGTCTTTCCGAAAGAATGGGTACGCTCTCCATGAATGTGCTTCATTTTGTAGGCGCGGCCGAGCGGGTGGGAAAAAAGGGAAACGCCTATCTTTATCGAAGATCGAGAAGCCTCCCCTTTGGTAGTTGTTAGATGTTAGATATTAGATGTTAGATGTTAGTTGTTAGACTTGGCTCCCTCTGACGAGGGAGCTGTCAGCGAAGCTGACTGAGGGAGAGATAACGAAACCCCATTCCTTTTTCAAAGGCTTTGCAAAAAACATAACTTTTAGAGATATTTCCCTCTTCATTCCTCATCAGCGGGAGGTAAGAGTTTTCTGCGGTTCGCGGGTTCGCAGGCACTATTTGGCTCCCCCTTGGTAGCTGTTAGTCTTTAGATATTAGTCGTTAGATAAGGTCAAGGGAAAGGGCACGCCCTTTCCCTTGACTCTCCCTATGGGGCGCTAACCGGTCGCCACCGGCGACCAGCGCCCCTCTCGGGTTCAAATCCCAATCAAACTAAAAAACAGGAGGCTCTTTTGAACCTCCTGTTTTTTTTGGCGGAGAAGGAGGGATTTGAACCCTCGCGCCAGTTTCCCGACCTACTCCCTTAGCAGGGGAGCCCCTTCACCACTTGGGTACTTCTCCAAGGTGAAAATCTATACGTCCATATGTAGCTTGATAGGCAGGTGGCGGAGAGGAAGAGATTCGAACTCTTGGTCCCTTGCGGGATCACTAGTTTTCAAGACTAGCTCCTTAAACCACTCGGACACCTCTCCATCCGGCATGGATAATATATTACCACAGAAGCTCCCGGAATGTCAACGCTTTTATTGAAAACTTGCCTCGGAAAAATGAAAGGATCGGTCGGAGATTTCCCTTTGCATCCGCAGAGAAACTTTGCCGCTCAGGAGATCTCAATGCGGCGGCACAGGTCGCAGATGGCCATGGCCGGAAGAGAAAGAAGGACCCAGAGAAAAGTATAAGGCAGGCAGATCTGGCCGAAAATATTGAAGGGGACGTTGGAATAATCCCAGACATCAAAATGAAGCAGCCCGTTTACCACCAGCCCGGTGGCGAGCTCCACGCCGGTAATGATCCCGGCGCCTGCCGCGCACCTGATACCCATGCCGCGCCCGGAGAGCCTTTCGCAGCAGATCCGGTTGATTAGACACAGGCACACGCCTCCTGCGATGGCCATGGAATAGTGAGTCTTGCCCCGCCACATCATCTCTAAAGTGGGGTAGGCGCAGCTTCCGGTGAGGAAGAGAAGTCCGTCGAGGTTCATGAAAAAACTCCTTTTTATTTGAAAATCCCTTTCTCAGCAGTGTGCGCAGTTTCCCCTTGTTTATTTTCCTTTTCGGCTGTTTCTTTCTGGAAATTTTCCTTGTATTTCTTTCGTGAATTCCCTATAATGAGCCTGTAGGAAAAAGGCTCTTAAAAGAACAGTATTTTTGGAAAGGCAGGGTCTTATCGTGAGAGTTTTAGTGACAGGCGGCGCCGGATATATCGGCTCCCATACCGCCATCGTCCTGCTGGAGCAGGGGTATGAGGTCGTGATCGTGGACAATCTCTGCAACAGCAAGCGGGTGGCGGTGGATCGGATCGAAGAGCTCAGCGGAAAAAAGGTTTCCTTTTATGAATATGATGTGTGCGAGGAAGAAAAGCTGCGGGAGGTTTTCCAAAAGGAAAAGATCGACGCGGTGATCCATTTCGCGGGCCTCAAGGCGGTGGGGGAATCTGTGGAGAAGCCCCTGGAGTATTATGCCAACAACGTGGGCTCCACCCTTACTTTGGTGAAGGTGATGGAGGAGTTCCAGGTGAAAAATATCGTGTTCAGCTCCTCTGCCACCGTATACGGCGATGTTGAGGATCCGCCTCTCAGGGAGGACGCGAGGCTTCCCCATCATGCCAACTGCCCCTATGGCACCACAAAGCTGATGATCGAGCAGATCCTGACCGACTATGCCCTTGCGCACCCGGATTTCAACGCGGTGCTTCTCAGGTACTTTAACCCCGTGGGCGCTCATAAAAGCGGCCGTATCGGGGAGGACCCGGCAGGGATCCCAAACAATCTGTCGCCCTATATCATGCAGGTGGTGGTGGGGAAGCGGGAGAAGCTCCATGTGTTCGGCAACGACTATCCCACTCCTGACGGCACCTGTATCCGGGACTATATCCATGTGGTGGACCTGGCAGAGGGCCATGCGGCGGCGCTCAGGCTGTTTGAGAAGGCAGGCTGCGGCCTGCGCGTTTACAATCTGGGCACAGGCCACGGGTATTCCGTGATGGAGGTGCTGAAGGCCTTCACCCAGGCGGCCGGGCAGGAGATCCCCTATGTGGTGGACGGCCGGCGCGCGGGGGACTTGCCGGAAAGCTATGCGGATTGCACGAAAGCTAAACGGGAACTGGGCTGGGAAGCAAAGAGAACGCTCAGGGATATGTGTGAAGATTCCCTGCGCTGGCAAAGGATGAACCCCAATGGATTTGAAGATTGAACCGATCGTACTGGCCTCCGCCTCTCCCAGCCGGAAAATGCTGCTGGAGAGGGCCGGCGTGAGCTTTGAAGTGGTGGTATCCGGCGTGGATGAGACGGTTCCGGAAACTTATACCCCCGCTCAGACGGTGGAGTGCCTTGCCGGGAGAAAGGCTCAGGCGGTGGAGAAGCTAAGGCCGGGACGGGTGATCCTGGCGGCGGACTCCATCGTTTCCATCGACGGGCTCATTCTGGGAAAGCCGGAAAACGACGAGGCGGCCGTCAAAATGCTTCACCGCCTTTCCGGCAGGACTCACGAGATCTTTACCGGCGTGTGTATCCTGGTCCCCGAAGGCTTTGAAGGGCTTGGGACCCAGGTGTTCCACGACGTCACCCAGGTGACCTTTTTCCCGCTGACCGATGAGGAGATCCGGGAATATGTGTCAGAGGGTGAGTCCAGGGGCAGAGCGGGCTCCTATGGGATCGAAGGGAAGGGCGTCACCCTGATCAGCGGCATCAAAGGAGACTACTCCAATATTGTGGGCCTGCCGGTGGCCCAGACGCTGCGCCGTTTAAGAGGGCTTCCGCTTTCCTAGGGCGAAAAGCGCCCCTGCTTTGAGGCGGCACCAGAACATGCCCTGCCGCGTAGGATGGCAGGGGGTGGTTTTATGGGCTATATAAGAACAGGACTGCATTTTCGCAAAAAGGGTCTCCCCAAAAGGAGAAGCGGGCGCTTCCGGCTTTGGCTCTTGCTGGGCGCCGCCGTTTTTCTGCTGTTTACTGCCTTTTCCGAGCGTGGGCTTTCCTCTATTTCAGAGGAGCTTACCCGGGAAGCGGCAAAAGGGTATCTTACAGAGGCGATCAACCGCGCGGTGACTGACAGCCTGCAGGGCGGGGAAGGGCCCTTTCAGGAGGTTTGTGAAAAGGAAGGGCAGGTGTCGGCGGTATTTGCCGATATGCAGGCCTTAAATGAGCTGAAATCCCGGATCCTCTCAAGGCTTTCCGAAAGCCTGAATAAAACGGCGCGGGTCCATGTGCCCATTGGAAGCCTGACGGAGATCGGCCTGTTTAACGGCCGGGGCTTTTCCGTGCCTTTGCGGCTGAAGCTGGAGGGAAGCGCGGACGTGGCTTTTCAAACGGAGTTTTTGTCGGCCGGAGTGAATCAGACCTGCCACCGCATCACCATGGTGGTAAGGGCGCAGGCCTTCTCTCAGTCCAAGCGCTTTGAAACATACGCGCAGCAGGAGACCTCCACTGTGCTCTGTGAAACTGTGATCGTGGGAGAGGTGCCGCAGTTTGCGGCCCGCCTTGACGGTTGAGATCGGGAAAGAGAAAGGACGTTTTATGAAAGCGCAAAAGGATGTGAACGCCCGGATAGAAGAGCTTCGGGAGAAGCTGCGCTATTATGGGCAGAAGTATTATACGGAAGATATTTCGGAAATCAGCGATTTTGAATATGACGCGCTTTACCGGGAGCTGGAGGAACTGGAGGAGCAGTATCCTCAGTTTGTAACGGAGGATTCCCCTACCCAGAAGGTGGGAGGCGCCATCTACAATACCTTTGCCCCTGTGGAGCACACCGTGCCTATGGAGAGCCTGCACGATTCCTTTTCGGAGGAGGAGATGCGGGAGTTTGACCGGCGGGTAAGGGAGACGGCCGGCAGGGCGGAATATGTGGTGGAGCCCAAGTTTGACGGGCTGTCGGTGGCTTTGGAATATGTGAACGGCGTTTTTCAAAGAGGCTCTACCCGGGGAGACGGCGTCGTGGGCGAGGATGTGACGGAAAATATCCGCACCATCGCGTCTGTGCCCAAAAGGCTTTCCCGGCCGGTGCCTTTTTTGGAGGTGCGCGGGGAAGTGTATATGTCGGACAAAAGCTTTGAGAAGCTTTGTGAGCGGCAGGAGCTTATGGAAGAAAAGCCCTTTAAAAATCCCCGCAACGCGGCGGCCGGGTCTCTGAGGCAGAAGGACCCGAAAATCACGGCCGCAAGGGGGCTGGACCTCTTTGTCTTCAATGTGCAGCAGGTGAGGGGCGAGAGCTTTTCAAAGCATGACGAGTCCCTTTTGTTTCTCAAGGAGCTGGGGTTTGTCACGCCGGACCCTTATCTGGTGTCCTCCGATATGGAGGAGGTGCTTCGCTTTATCCGGGAAATCGGCGAGCGCAGGGGCAGCTTCGACTTTCCCATTGACGGGGCGGTGGTGAAGGTGAACGACTTTTCCCAGCGGGAAGAGCTGGGAAGCACCGCCAAGTTCCCCAGATGGGCGGAAGCCTTTAAGTATCCGCCGGAGGAGAAGGAAACCACGCTTCTGGATATTGAAGTCAATGTGGGGCGCACCGGCGTGCTCACTCCCACCGGGGTGTTTGAGCCGGTGACGCTGGCTGGGACTACGGTGAGCCGGGCCACCCTGCACAACCAGGATTTCATTTCGGAAAAGGAGATCCGGGTGGGCTCCAGGGTAGTGCTGAGAAAGGCGGGGGAGATCATTCCCGAGGTGGTGGCGGTGGTGGAAAATCCGGCGGACTCCAAGCCCTTTTTCCTTCCGGAAAAATGCCCCTCCTGCAAAGAACCCGTTTCCCGAATAGAGGGGGAGGCGGCGGTGCGCTGCACCAATCCTCAGTGCCCCGCCCAATTACAGCGGAATCTCATTCATTTTGCCTCCAGAGACGCCATGGATATCGACGGCCTGGGGCCCGCGATTTTGGAACAGCTGCTGGCACAGGGCCTGATCGCTTCCGCGAAGGACCTCTACGGGCTTCAGGTATCGCAGCTCACAGACCTGGAGCGCTTTGGGAAAAAGAGCGCGGAGAATCTCATTTCCTCCATTGACCGCTCCCGGAAAAACGACCTTTCCCGGCTGATATTTGCTTTAGGGATTCCCCATGTAGGGGCCAGAGCGGCAAAGCTTTTGTGCAAAGCGTTCCCCACTATGGACGCTTTGCTTGCGGCCTGTGAAGAGGAGATCGCCGCCATAGACGGCTTTGGAGAGATCATGGCCCGGGCGGTGGCGGAGTTCCTTTCCCGCCCGGCGGTCCGCAGCCTGATCGACGCGCTCAGGGAGGCGGGGGTCAATATGCAGTCGGAAACCCCCGAAAAAAAGGGAGATTCCCTTTCTGGGCTCACCTTCGTACTGACTGGGACCCTGCCCACTATGGGCAGAAAAGAGGCGGCGGCGCTCATTGAAGGCCACGGCGGAAAGGTATCCTCTTCCGTCTCCGGAAAAACCAGCTATGTGGTGGCCGGAGAGGACGCGGGAAGCAAGCTTACAAAGGCCGGAGAGCTTGGAATTCCCATATTGACAGAGGACGAGCTCAAAAAGCTCTTGGAGGAAGGATGAAAAAGATGATCACAACATGGGAAGCGCTTTACGGGAAAGAAAACGAGCTTCAAAGGAAGCGGTACGAAGAGCTGAAAAGGGGCTTTTCCGATACTTTTCAGGGGACGGAAAACCTGGAATATTTCAGCGCGCCGGGGCGTGCTGAGATCGGCGGCAACCATACGGACCACAACCATGGCCGGGTGCTGACTGCGGCGGTGGACCTGGATGTGGCCGCAGCCGCCAGGAAGACAGAGGGGAGCAGGGTGTCCCTGAAGTCGGCGGAATACCCCGGAATGGACGAGATCGACTTATCAGACCTTTCCGCCAGAAAAGAGGAGCAGGGCACCTCTGCCGCCCTGCTTCGAGGGATCTGCTTCAAGTGCCGGGAATTGGGCTTTCAGGTAGGGCCCTTTCAGTGCTATACCATGACGAGAGTTTTAAAGGGCTCCGGGCTTTCCAGCTCCGCCGCCTTTGAGGTGCTGATCGTCACGGTGATCAGCCATCTCTATAACGACGGGAAAATCGACCCGGTGACGGCCGCGATCATTTCCCAGTATGCGGAAAACGCGTATTTCGGGAAGCCCTCCGGCTTACTGGATCAGATGGCAAGCTCCGTGGGCGGCTTTACCTCCATCGATTTTAAGGACCCGCGAAACCCTGTCATCGAAAAGCTCAGCTTTGACTTTGCCTCCTGCGGCCATGCCCTGTGCGTAGTGGATACCGGCGGCAATCATGCCAATCTGACAAACGAATATGCCGCCATCCCAGAGGAGATGAGAAAGGTCGCTGCCTTTTTCGGAAAGGAGTTCCTCCGGGAGGTGGACGAAGAGGAGTTTTACGGGAACCTGGAAGCGCTGCGCAGGTCTGCGGGAGACCGGGCGGTGCTTCGGGCCATGCACTTTTTTGACGACGACAGGTTAGCCTTGGAAGAGGCCGAATCTTTAAAGGCCGGCGACTTTGAAAGCTTTAAAAGGAAGATCCTCTCTTCGGGCAGGTCTTCTTTCATGAAGCTGCAAAATGTGTTTGCCGTGACGGCGCCCGAGGAGCAGGGTCTTTCCGTGGCCCTGGCCATGACGGAAAGACTGCTGGGCAGCGCAGGCGCCTGGCGGGTCCACGGGGGCGGCTTTGCCGGCACCATCCAGGCCTTCGTGCCCGATGAAAAGCTGGAAGGTTACCGCAGTGAGATGGAGAAAGTATTTGGAAAAGGCAGCTGTTATGTACTGTCCGTCCGCGAGGCGGGAGGGACTAAGGTCCGGCTTTGATAAGCCCCGGAAGCAGCCTCTTTTTCTCGTGGAAATTGACCGGCAGGGAGAGTCTGTTTTCTCCCTGTCGTTTTCTTGCAGAGAAGAGGGAATTGTGTTATACTAAGCCTTGAATATCCCATGGCGGATGAAGGAGCGTGAGCAATGGAAAAGGAGCTTGCCGAACAGGAACTCGCCCGGCAGGAAACGCTTTCCCGGGAAGCGGCAACGCTGATGCGGACCCGGACGCAGGGCAGACAGCCGCTGGCTTTTGTGAGAACTTACGGCTGCCAGCAGAACGTGGCGGACGGGGAAAAGATCAAGGGCCTGTTAGATCGTATGGGGTTTGCCTTTACACAGACGGCTGAGGACGCCGACTTTATTCTTTTTAATACCTGCGCAGTGCGGGAGCATGCCCAGGATCGGGTGTTCGGAAATGTAGGAGCATTAAAAAACATCAAACGCCGCCGTCCCTCGCTCATCATTGCCGTGTGCGGCTGTATGACAGAGCAGGAGCAGGTGGCTCAAAGGCTCAAAAAGAGCTTTCCCTTTGTGGACATCGTATTTGGCACACATATGATCCACCGCCTGCCGGAGATGCTTCACAAGGTCCTGAAGGATCCTCAAACCGTGGTCCTTCGGGGAGGAGAGGAGAGGGAGATCCTGGAAGGGATCCCCATTCTTCGAGACAAGACCTCTAGGGCGTGGGTCACCGCCATGTACGGCTGCGACAATTTCTGCTCTTACTGCATCGTACCCTATGTGCGCGGCAGGGAAAAAAGCCGTGACGCTGCCCAGATCCTTCGCGAAGTGCGCTCTCTGGTGGAAGAGGGCTATCGGGAGATCACCCTCTTAGGGCAGAATGTGAATTCCTATGGGAAGAATCTTCCTGAGGGAGCGGAGAAAATCAACTTTGCAGAGCTTTTGAGGCGCGTGGACCAGATCGAGGGAGATTTTCGTATCCGTTTCATGACCTCTCACCCGAAGGACGCTTCACAGGAGCTTTTTGAGGTGATGGCCAAAAGCCGCCATATTCCCCACTATATCCACCTGCCCTTTCAATCGGGAAACGACCGGGTGCTTTCCCAGATGAACCGGCGGTATAACAGAGAGCAGTATCTCTCCCTGATTTGCAGGGCCAGAGAGCTGATGCCGGACATCAGCTTTACTTCCGATGTGATCGTGGGCTTTCCCGGTGAAAGCTATGAAGAGTTTCAGGATACCCTTTCCCTAATCAGAGAGGTGGGCTTTACCAATCTGTTCACCTTTATCTATTCTCCCAGGGAGGGCACGAAGGCGGCAAAGATGGAGGACCCCGTTTCCCACGAGGAAAAGACAAAGTGGTTTGCACAGCTTCTGAAGGTGCAGGAAGCCTGCGCCGCTGAGATCTGCCGGAAGATGGTGGGGAATACCTATCGGGTGCTCGTGGAGGACCGCAATGAAAAAAGCGGGCTGTTGTCCGGGCGCACAGAGAGCAGCCACATCATTGAGTTCCCCGGAGAAGACCACCTCATCGGCAAGTTCGCTTTTGTAAAGGTCACCGAGGGAAAAAGCTTTGTCTTGAGAGGCGAGCAATGCAGTGAAACTCCCTGCCCTCTGAATTGACAGAGGTCTTGAGGATATAATAAAATCTGAAAATTTTTAGCAAAGGAACGTGAATTATCATGGATATGATCCAAATGGCAAGAGAATTGGGCAAGGCGCTTCAGCAGGACCAGGCGTATCTCAATATGCAGCTGGCCCGTCAGGCAAGCGATGAGGACGAAAGCCTGCAGGAGATGATCGGCGAATTCAATCTGAAGCGGATGGCCATCAACAACGAGGCCCAGAAGGAAGACCGGAACGAGGAGACCTTAAAGCGCCTCAATGAGGAGTTCCGGGCTGTTTACGCCAAAATCATGCAGAATGAAAACATGATCCGCTATAACGAGGCGAAAACGCAGCTGGATACCACCGTTTCGCACCTGACGGCGATCATCACCATGAGCGCCGAAGGAGAAGACCCCGAAACCTGCGATTATGAGGCCGCCTGCAGCGGAAACTGCGCCTCCTGCGCCGGGTGCCATTAAAGGAGAAAAACGGCCATAAGGCGGGCTTTGCCCTGCCGGGAAAGAAACGGGCTGCTTTTCAGCCTGCCGAGAAAGGAGCGTGGAGACCGGTATGGCGGACTTTTCCCCCATGATGAAGCAGTATTTTGAAATGAAGGAGAAATACCCTGACACCATTCTCTTTTTCCGGTTGGGGGATTTCTATGAAATGTTTTTCAGCGACGCCAAAACCGTTTCCCGCGAGCTGGAGCTCACTTTGACCGGCAGGGAATGCGGCCGGGAGGAACGCGCTCCCATGTGCGGCGTGCCCTTTCACAGCGCCGAAGCCTATATTGCCAAGCTGGTGGCGAAGGGGTATAAGGTGGCGATCTGCGAGCAGATGGAGGACCCCAAGCTTACCAAGGGGCTTGTGAAGCGGGGCGTGATCCGGGTGATCACGCCGGGCACCGTGCTGGAAAACAGCATGCTGGACGAGTCGAGAAACAACTATATCTGCTCTGTGTGCTGCAAGGAAAACGCGGCGGGGCTTTGCTTTGCCGATATTTCAACGGGAGATCTGGAAGTGGACCAGATCTCCGCCGAGAACCGGGAAGCCTTCATTCATGAGCTGGAGGACAGGCTTTCCCGGTATATGCCCAGAGAGATTCTGATCGACCCTGAGGCGGCCGGCCTTTCGGGGCTGGAGACCTTTATCAGAGATAAGCTTCGCGCCTCTTTAGAGTGCCTGGATCTTGAAGAATACCGGCAGGAAAAAGCCTTCAAGGCCGTGCGGGATCAGTTTGGAGAGGAGAAGCTCGCTAAGCTTTCCCATCAGCCCCTGACGGTGCTCTCCCTGGGGGCGCTGCTTTCGTATCTCTCCCGCACGCAGATCAACGGCCTGGAGCGCATGGCCGAGGTCGAGCTCGTTTCCGAATCTGCCGTTATGGGCCTGGATGTCACCGCCCGCCGGAATCTGGAATTGACCGAAACCATGCGGAACAAGGAGAGAAAGGGCTCTCTGCTGTGGGTGCTGGACCGCACCAAAACGGCAATGGGAAAGCGCCTGATCAAAACCTGGCTGGAGCAGCCCCTGTTGAGCCCTGCCAAGATCACCCTGCGCCTCAACGCGGTGGAGGAGCTGACGCAGGATCCACAGCTGATGGACGAGCTTACCGGGCAGCTTAGTGGGATCTATGACCTGGAGCGGATCATGACCCGAATCGTTTACGGCTCCGCCAACGGGCGGGAGCTGCGTTCTCTGGGCGGGGCGCTGGAAAAGATCCCGGGCCTGAAAGCGCTGCTTTCCGGCTGCGAGGCAACTCTTCTGAAAAGCTTAGAGAGGCAGATGGACGGCCTTCAGGATGTCTCCTCTCTCATTGATCGCGCCATTGTGGAGGAGCCTCCCTTTACCATCCGGGAGGGGGGGATCATCCGAAAGGGGTACAGCCCCCAGCTGGATGAGATCCGGGGCGATCTGGACGGCGGAAAGGGCCTCATTGCCGCCATAGAGAAAAGAGAAAAGGAGCGCACGGGGATCCCGAAGCTGAAAACGGGGTATAACCGTGTGTTCGGCTATTACATAGAGGTGTCCAACAGCTATAAAGATCAGGTGCCCGAAGATTATATCCGCAAGCAGACCCTCACCGGGGGCGAGCGGTATATCACCCCTGAGCTCAAGGAATTGGAGAACCGGATCCTCAGCGCCCACGACCGTGCCATCGCCATGGAAAGTAAGCTCTTTGAAGAGGTGCGGGCTCAGGTCGCCGCACAGCTTCCCCGGGTGCAGGAGACGGCCAAGGCGGTGGCGGCGCTGGATGTGCTCAATTCCTTTGCGGTGGTTTCCGTGAGAAACGACTATTCAAGGCCCGAGATCAACGCAAGCGGGAAGCTGTATTTGAAGGACAGCCGCCATCCGGTGGTGGAGGCCCTTTTGCAGGACACGCCCTTTGTGCCCAACGATGTGGATATGGATATGAACGACAACCGGGTGGCCATCATCACCGGCCCCAATATGGCGGGAAAGTCCACCTTCATGCGGCAGATCGCCATCATCGTCATCATGGCGCAGATCGGCTGCTTTGTGCCGGCGGCCGTGGCTCAGATCGGGATCGTGGACCAGATCTTTACCCGGGTGGGCGCGTCCGACGATCTATCGGCGGGGCAGTCTACCTTTATGATCGAAATGGCCGAGGTGGCGGATATTCTGAAAAACGCCACTGCGAAGAGCCTGGTGATCTTCGATGAGATCGGCCGGGGTACCTCCACCTTTGACGGCATGAGTATCGCCAGGGCCGTGCTGGAATATGTCCACGACAAAAAGCTCGTTGGCGCAAAGACCCTGTTTGCCACCCATTATCATGAGCTGACCGGGCTGGAGGACAGCCTCCCCGGCGTGAAGAATTTCAATATCGCCGTGAAAAAAAAGGGAGACGACATCACCTTCCTGCGGCGTATCGTCCGGGGCGCAGCGGACGACAGCTTCGGCATCGAGGTGGCGAAGCTGGCGGGCGTGCCGGAGAAGGTGATCAAGCGGGCAAAGCGGGTGCTGGAGGAATTGGAAAGCGACGATGAGGCCCCCGGGCGTTTCACGCCCCGGCAGCGCCGGGAGGAGCCGGTGCAGCTTACCATGGATCCTGTACAGAGCGGGGTTTTAGAGAAGCTTCGAAAGCTGGATGTCAATACCCTGACGCCCATCGAGTGCATGAACGCCCTTTTTGAGCTGCACAGCCAGCTTCTGAAGGAGGGCAAGTGAATGAGTAAATACGAGCCTTTATGGGAATATGTGAAACAGGGCGGGAAAGCAGAGTACAGGCTTTCCTTTGAAGAGATCGAAGAAATTGCCGGGGTTTCGGTAGATCATTCTTTTTTGCGCTTTAAAAGTGAATTGGCAGCGTATGGGTACGAGGTGGGAAAGATCTCTCTGAAGGAGAGAACGATCCTGTTTCGCAAAACAGAGTAAAGCGGGAAGGAAGGGAGCTTTGTGCCGAAAATTCAAGTGCTCAACAAGCAGGTAGCCGAATTGATCGCGGCGGGCGAGGTCGTGGAGCGCCCTTCCTCTGTGATCAAGGAGCTGGTGGAAAACGCGGTGGATTCCGGCGCCGGCGCGATCACGGTGGAGATCCGAAACGGCGGTATCACCTTTATGCGGGTCACGGATAACGGCTGCGGCATCCCCTCCGAGGAGGTGCCCACCGCCTTTTTGCGTCACGCCACCAGCAAGGTGATGAAGCAGGACGATCTCTCTTCCATTTCCACCCTTGGCTTTCGCGGAGAGGCGCTGGCCTCCATTTCGGCGGTGTCTCATGTGGAAATGCTGACGAGAGCCCGGGGAGAGGCGCTGGGCGTGCGCTATGTGGGAGGGGGAAATGAGGAATACACGCTGGAGGAGGCGGGCTGCCCGGAGGGGACGACCATCCTGGTAAGGGACCTTTTTTTCAACACCCCCGCCCGGATGAAATTTTTGAAAAAGGATTCCACCGAGGGCAATTCCGTGGCCGGGATCCTGGATAAAATGGCCCTTTCCCATCCGGAGATCTCCTTCCGGTTTTTAAGAGACGGCAAAGAGGTTTTGCACACGCCGGGAGACAATAAGCTTTCTTCCGCCATCTACACTGTTTACGGGAAAGAGTTTTTCTCTTCGCTGATCCCCTTAGACTATGAGCTGGAGCATGTCAGGGTCCGGGGCTTTGTCAGCGCTCCTGCCGGATGCCGCCCCAACCGAAGCATGCAGAATTTTTTCATCAACGGCCGCTTTATCAAAAGCCGCACGGCTATGGCGGCATTGGAAGAGGCCTATAAGGGGAGCGTGATGGCGGGCAAATTCCCCGCCTGCGTTCTGCATTTGTCCCTTTCCTTTGAAGCGGTGGATGTGAACGTTCATCCGGCCAAGCTGGAGGTGCGTTTTGTCAATGAGCGCCCCATCTTTGACGCGGTGTACCACGGGGTGAAGTCTGCTCTGCTTTCCGGGGACAAGACGAAGGTGATGACCTTCCGCAAGCCGCCTATAGAGCTTCAGGCCCCGGCAAAGCGGGCGCCGCAATTGAAGCTGAACCTTTCCGGCGCGCCTCTTGAGAAAAAAACCGGCCCCCAGGAATTCTCCGGGGCCGCGGCAGGAAAGCCCTTTGCGCCCTCCTTTTCCAAAGGAAGCGAGCCGCTTCTGCACGACAGCGCCGCGAAAGAGCCGGTGTCCGCCTCTCCAAAGGAGTTTGAAGCCTACCTTGAGCGGGTGATAGACCGGGAGCCGGTACCGCAGAAGCCTTCCGTAAAGGCGGCGGCCGCTTTGGAAGAGGAGCAGCCAAAGAGGACCAAGACCCCGCCAGAGCAGGCGGAAGCCTCCCTCTTGGAGCTGGCCTCCTGTCAGGAGCTTTCTCACGGGATCATCGGAGAGGCGTTTGGAACGTACCTGATTTTAGAATACGACTCAGACGATCTCATGCTGATAGACAAGCACGCCGCCCATGAACGGCTGCTTTATGAAAAGCTCAAGGCCCAGAATTCCGGGGCGGACGCCCAGGCGCTTTTGGAGCCGGTGCCGGTCACGCTGGAAAAGGAGGAGTACTCCGCGGTGCTTAACTGCCGGGAGGAGCTGATGAAGGCCGGCTTTGAGGTGGAGGATTTCGGAGCGGGCGCCGTGCTGGTACGAAGCGTCCCCCTGCTGTTGGACGGCGCGGACGCCGCGTCCGCCGTGATGGAGATCGCGGGGAAGCTAGTCTCCCTCAAAACAGATCTCACCACGGAAAAGCTGGACTGGGTCTATCACAATGTGGCGTGCCGGGCGGCCATGAAGGCCGGCGACACGACCTCAAAGGAGGAGTTGGCCGCGCTGGCCCAGGCCCTGGAGCAGAATCCCCAGGTCAGGTACTGCCCTCACGGCAGGCCGGTGTATATCCTGATCAAAAGAAGAGATATCGAGCGCCAGTTCGGCAGAGCGTAAAAGAGAGGAGGCCCTTATGGAGAAGCTGCCCGCAGTGCTTGGACCTACCGCTTCCGGAAAGACGGCGCTGGGGATCGCCCTTGCGAAGCAGCTTTCCGGGGAGATCATTTCCTGCGATTCCATGCAGATCTATCAGGGTCTCTCCATCGGCACGGCAAAGCCCTCTCAGGAGGAACTGAGGGAAGCGCCCCACCATCTGATCGGGTTTTGCCCCATAGAGAAAAGCTTCAGCGTGTCCGATTATGTCACTCTGGCAGAGAAGACGGAAAAAGAAATTCGGGCAAGGGGGAAGCTGCCCATTTTGGTGGGAGGAACAGGGCTTTACGCCCGCGCCTTCCTTCGGGGAGTAAGCTTTGAGGCCCAGGGGAAGGACGAGAAGCTTCGAAGCGCTTTACAGGAGGAGGCAAGGCGAAGGGGAATCGCCCCCCTTTATGAGCGCCTGCAAAAAATAGACCCGCAGGCGGCGGAAAAGATCCACCCCCACAACGAAAAGCGAGTGCTTCGGGCGCTGGAATTTTTTGAGGCCACCGGGATGCTTTTTTCCAAACAGGAGGAGCGCTCCAAGCAGGCTCCCCCCAAATACGATTATCGGGTGCTCTGCCTTTGCTTTCGGGACAGACAGACGCTTTACCGCCGCATTGACAGCCGGGTGGACGAAATGATGGAGCGGGGGCTGCTCAGAGAAGCGCAGGACTTCTTCGAAACCGTGAGCGGGTCCCGGGAAAAATACACCGCCGCTCAGGCCATCGGCTACAAGGAACTGTTTCCCTATTTTTTGGGGGAGATCTCTCTTTCTCAGGCGGTGGAAAACATTAAAAAGGAGAGCCGCCGGTACGCAAAGCGCCAGATCACCTGGTTTTCCAGAGAGGAAAACAGGCTGGAGCTCTATGTGGATGATTTTTCAAGCGGGGAAGAGCTGGCGCATTTTGCCCGGCAGCTTTTAGAGCAGGACGGATTTTTGGAAGGAGAAGGAAAGGGGGATCGCCTTGAACAGTAAAAAGATCAGGAAGCTCGGAGCGTGGGCGATCGCCTTTCTGGTGCTTCTGTATGTGGGCTATCAGTTTTACGCCGTGCAGAATAAAGGAGTGCGCACGGAAACGGCCATGTATGCCACCGTGTCGGATACTCTTCAGGCCAAGGGCTTTGCCATTCGCCGGGAAACCACCGTGCGGGAGGCTTACAACGGCGTGCTCAACTACCGGGTGGCGGACGGAGAGCGGGTCGCCCAGGGGGGCGCCATCGCGGACGTGTTTGCAGGGGAGAGCGACGCCGCCGCCAGAAACAGGATCAGCCAGCTTGACAGGGAGATCAAAAATCTGGAAGCGCTTACCGATTCTGACGATCACTATGTTTCCAACCCCTCGTTTATCGGCACCCAGATCTATACCTCCCTGGAGATGATCTTAAACGAGTTTCGAAACGGGAATTATTCCCGGATCTCCACCCTGAAGGAGGACCTTTTGACCTCTCTGAACCGGAAGCAGCTTCTTACCGGAGAGGAGAAGAGCGAGGACTTTGAAGCGCGGCTTTCTCTTCTGAGGGAGGAAAGAGACCGCCTTGCGGCCTCTGCCGGAGAGCGGATCGACACGATCTTTGCCCCACAGGCGGGTTATTTTGTCAGCGTGACGGACGGCATGGAATCCAGCGTGGATATGGAACGCGTGCTTTCCCTCACCCCCTCAGAGGTCACAAGGCTGCAGAACATGGCGTCGGCGGGCGTTTCCGCGGGGGCAAACGCCCCTATCGGAAAGGTTTGCGGAGAGTTCAACTGGTACCTTGCCTGTGTGTTTTCCGAAGAGGAAATGGGGAAATTTGAAGGGGTAACTGAGGTCTATCTGGACATTCCCTTTGCCAGCACGGAACAGATCCCCGCAGTGATCGCCGCCAGAAATCCGGACCCCATCACGGGGGAGACCGCCGTCATTTTCCAGTGCTCTTATATGGACGGCGGGATCGCTTTGCTCCGAGACGAGGGGGTGCAGATCACACTGCGCAGCTATTCCGGCGTGCTGGTCAAGACAGAGGCGCTGCACTTCGCCGATGTGGAGCGCACCCTCTATGACGATGAAGGAAATGAAACCGGTACCCAGGTGGAAAAGAACGTAAAGGGCGTCTATGTGGAATACGGAGGCCGGCTGAAATTTGTGCAGGTGTTTACGGAGAAGACCATCAACGGCCATGCCATCTGCAAAATTCAATTGAGTGAAGAGGAGCAGGCGGCGCTTGTGACGGATTCCACGATCCAGCTCTATGACGAAGTTGTGACGGAAGGGACGGATCTCTATGACGGAAAGCTGGTTCGCTGAGCGATGCCGGGATTTTGATGGGAATTTCTCCCAAATCCTGGAAAAAATGGAAAGGGCGGCTTTGTCCTGCGGCAGAGCTCCGGAAGAAATCACTCTTTTGGCGGCGGTGAAGACCGTTCCGGTGGAGCTGATCAATTATGCCCTGGGAAAGGGCCTTCGCGTGATCGGAGAAAACCGGGTGCAGGAATTTCTCCAAAAATACGACGCTTTGGAGAAGGACAGGTGTGAATGTCAGTTTATCGGACGCCTGCAAAGCAATAAGGTAAAGTATCTCATCGGAAAGGTAACGTGCATCCAGTCTGTAGACAGCATGAAGCTGGCAAAGGAGATCTCCCGCCTCTCCCAAAAGGCGGGGCTCGTCACCCAGGCGCTTATTGAGGTGAATATCGGAAGGGAAGAGAATAAGGGCGGGATCCTTCCGGAAGCGCTGGAAGACTTTCTTTGGGAAGCGGCGGCTCTGCCCGGTTTGCAGGTGCGGGGGCTGATGGCGATCCCGCCGGCAGGGGAGGACAAAGAGGCGGCGCGCAGGTATTTTTCCGCCATGTTTCAATATTATGTTGACATGAGAGAGAAAAAAATAGATAATGTAGATATGGAGTGCCTTTCTATGGGGATGTCCTCAGATTTTGAAGAGGCGATCCGGTGCGGCGCAACCATGGTGCGCATCGGTTCCTCTCTTTTTGGAAAGCGCAGCTGACAGGGTCAGAGAAATTCCGGTTTTGGGAGGTCGATAGGATGCCGGGCTTCGTGGATAAATTACATAAGCTGTGGAAGCCGCCGGAGGACGAGTACGAGGACGAGGAATATTATGACGCCCCGAAGGAAGCGGAGGATTACGACTCCTCTTTTACAGAGCCTGTGCGCAGGGTGTCCTTTTCCTCTTTTTCCCCGCGGGATCCTCACAGCAATAAGGTGGTCAATATCAACGCCAAGGCGCAGCTCCAGGTGGTCCTGTTCCAGCCGGTATCCTTCGGCGAGGAGACCCGCGCCATTGCAGACGAGCTGATCGCCCGCCACACGGTGGTTTTGAATCTGGAAAAAACAGAAAAGGACGTGTCTCGCCGCGTGGTGGATTTTCTCAGCGGCGTGGCCTATGCGAATAACGGGAAAATCAAGCGGATCGCCACCAACACCTTTATCATCACGCCGTACAATGTAGACCTGACGGGCGACGATGTGCTGGACGAGCTGGAAAACAGCGGCCTTTATTTTTAAAAAATGAAGGAGCGGGAGGATAAGCTGTTTCTCAGGAAGGTGGAGGACCTTTTGCGGCTCTCTCAAAAAAGGCCCTGCTTTTCTGCCTTTCTCAATGAGAACGAGGCGGCGCAGGCCGAGGATCTTCTAAAGGGAAAAAAGGGCGTCTCTTTCCTTTTCTGGGGAGGCTGGGAGGAGGCGAAGCGGAAGCTGCTGGGCGTTTTTCCGGATTACCTGGAAGCGGACCCGGCGCTTTTCCCCATCGCGCCTCTGACCTTTTTCTACCGGGAGGAGGATGAGCTTTCCCACCGGGACTTTTTGGGCTCCTTTATGGCCCTGGGGGTAGAGCGCGGCACAGTGGGAGACATTTTACCCGGAAAGGGGCGCTGTGCAGCCTTTGTAAAAAAAGAGATGGCGGACTATTTTTGTCAGAATATCCGGAAGATCGGGAGAACCGGCGTCCGGGCAGAGGCAGGGATCATTGGAGAGCTTCCCCGCGAGCAGGGGTTTTTGGAATATCAGGGGACGGTGGCCTCCCGAAGGCTTGATTGCTTAGTGGCGTTCTTTTGCCGCACAAGCCGGGAAAAGGCCGCCGGGCTGATCGCGTCCAAGGCGGTGTCTCGAAACCATCGGGAAGCGCTTTCCGGGGCGCAGCTGACAGAGGAAGGCGATGTGCTTTCCATTCGGGGAAAGGGACGATTTCTCATCGACCGGTTCGGCTCTTTGACAGCGAAGGGCAGGATCCAGGTCGAGGGCAGGAAATATCAATAAGGGGGATGGGAAGATGCTCACCATCAAAGAAATCAATGAAGTGAGTTTTGGAAAGGCTGGATTTTCCGGCTATAAGCCGGAGGACGTGGATAAATTCATCGATGAGGTGGCCTCTTCTTTTCAAGAGCTGATTTCCGCGCGGGACGATGCGGAAAAGAAGACCGCCCAGCTTACGGCCCGGCTTTCCGAGCTGGAGGCTCAGAACTCCGATATGCAGAAAAAGCTGGCCGTTCTGGCCCAGAAGGTAGAGTCTTACCGCAATGAGGAAGACGGGATCAAGGACGCTATTTTAAGCGCCCAGAGGCTTGCGAGAGATTCTGTGCAGGAGGCTAAGGAAAAGGCGGAGGTCATTTTGGCGGACGCCCGGGACGAAGCCAAGGGCCTGTTTGAGAACGCGAAGCAGGAAGCCTCGAAAATGGCCAAGGAGTACATGGCCCAGGCCGACGCCAAGAAAGAGGAGCTGGAGGAGATCAAGGGGCAGGTCACGGCGTTTCGCAGCTCCCTTTTGGAAATGTATAAAAAGCATTTGGAGGATATCAACCGCATCCCGGCGTTTCGCACAAAGCCCGCTGCCGCTGTAGAGGAGGAGCCTCAAAGGGAAGAGCCTCAGGCTCAGGAGAGCGAGGAGCCCGATGAGGAGGAAGCCCCTTCCGAAGAGGAGTATGCAGAAGAGCCCTCCCAGGAAGAATATGAGGAAGAGGCCTCTGACGAGGAATATGAGGAAGAGCCCTCAGAGGAGTACGAGGAAGAATATGAAGAGGAGTATGAGGAGGAAGCGCCCTATGAAGAAGAGCCTTCTCCTGCCCCTACGCTGCACGATAAGGTGAATTTCGCCGCGCAGGAGCCCATCGCTCCCAGGCCGCTGGAGGACCTTCCCGAGGAGGACGACCTGACGGATGTGGGCATTGATGTGCGGGCCTATTCCAATATCCCGGAGTCTCTCAGAAGGGAAAAGAGCTCTCATTTCAGCAATCTGGAATTTGGCGACAACGTGGATCTGGGCGGTAAAAAACGCAAAAAGTAAAAAATCTTTTAGTGGGAAGATGGAAAGGGCGGCTTTTGCGCCGCCCTTTCCGGTATCATAAAATAACAGCAGAGGCTGCTGTTATTCTGGAAGAACCCCTGAACTGCGAGGCAGTTCTCTTTTCCTTGCGGAAAAGCACCGGGCTTCTTCAAATCAGTTTTTTGATAAAAAAATAACAGCAGCCTCTGCTGTTATTCTGGAAGAACCCCTGAACTGCGAGGCAGTTCTCTTTTCCTTGCGGAAAAGCACCGGGCTTCTTCAAATCAGTTTTTTGATAAAAAAATAACAGCAGCCTCTGCTGTTATTCTGGAAGAACCCCTGAACTGCGAGGCAGTTCTCTTTTCCTTGCG
>CAZMFF010000028.1:0-36745 GCA_964565505.1 uncultured Acutalibacter sp.
TGGCAAACGAGAACGTTGCTGGACGCATGCCACTGGCATGCAGCAACCGAGCCGGGGAAGATTGCCGGTGGCAATCGTTCTGACCCGCCCGAGCCGGCAGGCGAGAAAGGCGAGACGCTGTCAGCGAAGCTGACTGAGAGGGAGGAAGCTGTCCGGCGGACAGCGTTCTTCCCCGTTCACAAATGAGGTTTTCCGCCATCCGGTGTCTGACATCCAACATCTGACATCCAGTATACCATATTATGGTTGACGGATAAAGTGTTTTTTATGAGGCGCCGGGCGGAAGACTTCAGAAATAAAGCTGTCATTCAGGGGGAAGTTGTGTTAAAATAGCAATAGCTTTAGCCACTGTTATTCTAAAGGAGCTCTTTGCTTTGCAAAAGACGGGCCTTTTCAGGAGGTCTGAAAATCAGAAAGGATGAGAAGCGGTGTATCCTTTTTTTGCCATGCTTTCCCGCATGAAATACATCAATCGCTGGGGCCTGATGCGAAATACCCGCAGCGAAAATATCTGCGAGCACAGCCTGGATGTGGCCATGATCGCCCACGCCCTGGCCCTCATCGGGAACCGGCATTTTCAGAAGTCCTTTGACCCGGAGCGGGCGGCGGTATTAGGGCTTTTCCACGACGCCTCGGAGATCATCACCGGGGACATGCCCACCCCCATCAAGTATCACTCGGAAGAGATCCGCAGCGCCTATCAGGAGGTGGAGGAGCGGGCGGTGGAGCATCTTACCTCCATGCTGCCCCAGGAGCTTCGGGGAGAGTATGAGGAGCTGATGACCGCGTCCGGAGAGCGTGACGAGGAGCTAAAGCCCCTGGTAAAAGCGGCGGACCGCATTTCTGCCGCCGTCAAATGCGTGGAGGAGCGCAGCAGCGGGAACCACGATTTTCACAAGGCGGAGCAAAGCATTTTACAGTCCATTGCAAAAATGGGGCTCCCGGAGGCAGACTATTTTATCAAGGAGTTCCTGCCCTCTTACGGGCTGACCATTGAAGAGCAGGATTACACCAGAGAGGCGGGGCTCAAGTTCTCCCCCTCCTCCCAGATGGTGTTTTCCAAGGTGTTGAAGGATAAGGGAGGAAAGGCTTGAAGATCAAAACGGTGGAGATAGACGGCCCCGCGGCGCTGGCGCCCATGGCCGGGGTGACGGACGCCGCTTTCCGAAAGCTGTGCAGAGAGCAGGGGGCCGCCTATACCGTCACAGAGATGGTAAGCGCCAGGGCTTTGGAATATAACGACCGGAAAACAGGGGAGCTCGCGGACCTCACCCACGACGAGGGGCCGGTCTTCCTGCAGCTGTTCGGGGATGACCCCGCCGTGGTGGGGAGAGCGGCCAAAAAGCTGCTGAAATATTCCCCGGCAGGCTTTGATATCAATATGGGGTGCCCCGTCCCCAAGATCGTAAACGGCGGGGCGGGCAGCGCCTTGCTCAAGGACCCGAAGCGCTGCGCCCAGATGGTGGCGGCGGTGAAGGAAAATACGCTATTGCCGGTGACGGTAAAGCTGCGAAAGGGCTGGGACGACAGCCATATCGCAGCGGTGGAGGTGGCCGGGCTCTGCGCCGAGAGCGGGGCGGACGCCATCTGCGTCCACGGGCGCACCAGGGATCAGTTCTATGAGGGCAAGGCGGACTGGGAGATTATCAGGGAGGTAAAAAAGGCGGTCCCGGTCCCTGTGATCGGAAACGGGGACGTGAAAACGCCCTCGGACGCCAGCCGGATGCTGGAAATGACCGGGTGCGACCTCATAATGGTGGGCAGAGCCGCCCTGGGGAACCCTTGGATCTTTCACCAGATCAACGCCTATCTCACCGAGTCCTGCCGGATCCTTCCCCCGCCTGGGATCGCCCAGCGCATTGTGATGATCCGGCGTCATATGGAAGATCTTTGCGCCCTCAAAGGGGAGTACCGGGGGATGCGGGAAGCGAGAAAGCATGTGGGGTGGTATCTCCACGGAGTGCGGGGCGCGGCGGAATTCCGCCGCCGGGCGGGAGAACTCTCCACGCTGGAGGACCTGGACAGGCTTCTCGGAGAGGTGTATCAAAAAAACGAAGAGACAGAGAAATCGGATTGAAATCAGGAAGAAAGAGAGGAAGGGCCATGAGACACAGGCCCGGGCAGAAGATGAAATTATTGGTATTGGATGGAAACAGCATTTTGAACCGGGCCTTTTACGGCATTAAGCTTCTCTCCACGAAATCGGGAGATTTCACCAACGGGATCTACGGCTTTCTCACCATGTTCAAGCGGGTGTGGGAGGAGACGCAGCCGGACGGCGTGGCCATCGCCTTTGACAGGAAAGCGCCCACCTTCCGGCACAAGCGGTATTCAGGCTACAAGGCCAACCGAAAGGGGATGCCCGCGGAGCTTGCCCAGCAGCTGCCGGTCCTCCAGGAGCTTTTGACCGCGCTGGGGTACCGGATCGTCACCTGCGAGGGCTGGGAGGCCGACGATATTTTGGGGACTCTCGCCGCCTCCTGCGAGAAAAGCGGGGACTCCTGCCTGATTGCCACCGGCGACAGGGACAGCCTGCAGCTGGTGTCGGAGTACACCACCGTGCGCCTTGCCACCACCAAGTTCGGCCAGCCCCAGGTGACCCTGTATGACCTGGATAAGATCAAAGAGGAATACGGGGTCGCGCCCAGGCAGATGATCGACATCAAGGCGATCCAGGGAGATAGCTCAGACTGTATTCCCGGCGTGGCGGGCGTCGGCCCCAAGGGCGCGGGAGAGCTGATCCAGAAGTTTGGAAGCGTCCAGCGCATTTATGAGGAGCTGGATACCTTGGAGATCAAGCCCGCCATGCGGGAGAAGCTGAAAAATTCCAGAGACAACGCCTTTTTGAGCTACGAGCTGGGCGCCATCCGTACGGACGCCCCCATCGACGCGGACCCGAAGCACTATGTGCCGGAAAAGGGGGATCCGCAGAAAGCGGCACAAATGATGGTGAAGCTGGAGCTTTTTTCTTTGCTGGAAAAGTTCGGACTCAACGCCCTGAACACTCCGGAGGAAAGCAAACGGTCCGAAGAGACGCTTTCCGTGAAGGAGCTTTCCGATCCGGCCGCGCTGCTGCCAAGGCTGGAGGACATGGGAGAGGCCTGCTTCCTTGCAAAGTGGGAAGGAGGAAAGCTCTCCTCCCTGCTGTTCCGGGTGGAAAATATCCTTTACGCTGTGCCGCCCTTGCCTGAGTTTCTGCGGGCCTTCTTTCCCAATTCCAATATCAGGAAATACACCCATGAGAGTAAGCCCCTGCACAAAAAGGCCCTCTCCCTGGGTGTGAAGCTGGAGAGCGTGAAGATGGATACGGCCCTTGCCGGGTATCTTCTGAATCCTTCCGCCTCCGACTACGATGTGCTGCGCCTGTGCGCGGAATATGGCGTGGCCGTTCCGGACTGCGGCGATCCCCTGAAAAATGCCGCTGCCGCTCTTCCGGAGCTGTGCCGCGTTCTCTCCCGGCAGATTGACGAGAATTCCCAGCGGGAGCTGCTGGAAAATATTGAGATCCCGCTAAGCTTTGTGCTGGCCCAGATGGAGCAGGTGGGCTTTTTTGTGGACAAGGACAGCATCCGGTCCTATGGGGAAGAGCTGAAGGCGCAGGAGGAGGCGCTGCAAAGCTCCATTTTGGAGCAGGTGGGGTATGAGTTCAACATCAACTCTCCCAAGCAGCTGGGGGAGGCCCTGTTCGGAAAGCTGGGACTTCCCCACGGAAAAAAGACAAAAAGCGGCTGGTCCACCAACGCCGACGTGCTGGAGGAGCTGAGATACCTCCACCCGGTGGTGGATGAGGTACTGCGCTACCGGGCGGTGGCTAAGCTTCGCTCCACCTACTGCGACGGGCTTTTGAAGGTGGTGGGAGAGGACGGGAGGATCCACTCCAGCTTCAACCAGACCGAGACCCGCACGGGCCGCATTTCCAGCACGGAGCCGAACCTACAGAATATCCCGGTGCGCACTCCTATGGGGCGTGAGCTGAGAAAATTCTTTGCCGCCGAGAACGGAGTTCTGGTGGACGCGGACTACTCTCAGATCGAGCTGAGAGTGCTGGCCCATGTGGCCAACGATCAGGCCATGCAGGAGGATTTCAAGGAGGGCAGAGACATTCACGCCTCCACGGCGGCGAGGGTGTTCGGCATGCCCCAGGACATGGTCACAAGCGAGATGCGAAGCCGGGCAAAAGCGGTAAACTTCGGCATCGTCTACGGGATCGGCGCCTTCTCTCTCTCCAAGGATATCGGGGTGTCCCGGCGGGAGGCGGAGGAATATATCAAGCAGTATCTGGGAAATTATTCCGGCGTGGACGCCTATATGCAAAGGGTGTCGGAAAGCGCCAAAGAGTCAGGATATGTGGAGACCATGTTCGGGCGGCGCAGATATCTGCCGGAGCTGAGAAGCGGCAACTTTAACCTTCGGGCCTTCGGCGAGCGGGTGGCCAGAAATATGCCTATCCAGGGCGCTGCCGCCGATATTATCAAGATCGCCATGATCCGGGTCTCCCGCAGGCTCAGCGAGGAAAAGCTTCAGGCGAAGCTGATCCTTCAGGTCCACGACGAGCTGATCGTGGAGTGCCCCAAGGAAGAGCAGGAGCAGGTGAAAAAGCTTCTGGTGGAAGAGATGGAGGGGGCCGTGTCTCTCTCCGTTCCCATGGTGGCCGAGGCCGGCTCCGGGAAAACCTGGTATGACGCCAAGGGCTGAGGGCTCTTGAGTTTTCGTGGGGCAGAGTGTAAAATAGAGGGGTTCAAATCAATAAGGAGCCTTATTGTCCATGAAAATATTATTTGTTTGTACGGGAAACACCTGCAGAAGCCCCATGGCAGAGGGGATCTTCCGCGGGATGATGCAGGAAAAGGGGCTGGAAGAGCAGGTGCTGTGCCAAAGCGCCGGGCTTTCCGCGGTGGAGGGGGATCCGGTTTCCCCCAAAGCCGTAACGGTGTGCAGGGAGATCGGGATAGACCTTTCCGGCCATACGGCCAGACGCCTGACCGGGGAGGAGATCCCCATGTGGGATTTCTTTTTCCCCATGTCGGAGACTCATGGCTACATATTGGAGCGGGCCGGGGTGCCGCCCCAAAGGATCTATATTCCAAGCTATATTGAGGACCCCTTCGGGAAAAGCGTGGAGGAGTACCGAAAATGCCGGGACAAGCTGAGGCAGGAGCTGGAAAGCTTTATGGAGATCCTGCTCGGGCGTTTTCCGGAGCTTTTGCCCAAAGGGGAGCAAAGCGATGGAGATCGTTAAAATGGAGGCTTCCCATATTCGGGAGATCGGGGAGCTGGAGCGAGTCTGCTTTGAAAGGCCCTGGAGCGAACAGGCGCTTTCCGAGGAGCTGGAGAACCCATCTGCCTGTTTCCTCACCGCGGTAGAAAACGGCCGCGTCCTGGGGTATGGGGGAATGTACTGCGCGTTGGGAGAGTGCTACCTTGACAATATCGCGGTGTTTCCGGACTGCCGGAACCAGGGAGTGGCAAGCGCCCTGCTGAGGGAGCTGGAAAATGAGGCGAAGAAGCGAAACGGGGAATTCCTGTCCCTGGAGGTGCGTCCCTCCAACCTTCCTGCCCGGAGTCTTTATGAAAAGCTGGGTTTCCGGGAGGCAGGGCGAAGAAAGAATTTTTATTCCGCGCCCAGAGAAGACGCCCTGATCCTCACCAAGCAGTTTTCAGATATTTCAGAAGGCTAAATTGATGGCGGTAAAGAGAATAGAGGGATATAGTTTATGTTGATTCTTGGTATAGAAAGCTCCTGTGACGAAAACCGCCCAAAGGGAAATCCAAGGATTTCCCTTGGAAAATTTCCTTCGGAAATTTTCTCTAAAGAGGATGAATGAAGCCACAGCCCCGGCTCCAGCTGGTAGGCATGAAAGAATAGAGGGATAAAATTTTTATGTTAATTCTTGGTATAGAAAGCTCCTGCGATGAAACGGCTGCGGCTGTGGTGGAAGACGGCAGGCGCGTGCTCTCTTCGGTGATTGCCTCCCAGGTGGAGGAGCATAAAATTTACGGCGGGGTCGTGCCGGAGATCGCCTCCCGCCGACACAGCGAGGCTATCGTGGGAGTGGTGGAGGAGGCGCTCAGAAAAAGCGGGAAAAGCTTGTCCCAGCTGGACGCCGTTGCCGTCACCTACGCTCCGGGACTCATCGGCGCCCTTCTGGTAGGAGTGAATTTTGCCAAAGGGCTGTCCCTTTCCAGCGGGCTTCCGCTGGCGCCGGTCCACCATCTGCGGGGACATATCGCCGCCAATTACCTCACCAGTCCCGAGCTTGAGCCGCCCTTTTTGTGTCTGGTGGCGTCCGGCGGCCACTCTCACATCATTCAGGTCAAAAGCTACACGAAGCTTTCCGTTCTGGGCAGAACCCGGGACGATGCGGCGGGAGAGGCCTTTGACAAGGCCGCCCGCGCCATGGGGATCCCCTATCCCGGCGGGGTAGAGCTGGACCGGATCGCAGAAAGCGGAAGGGAGGACGCTTACAGGCTGCCCCATCCCAAGGTGGAGGGGGCTCCGCTGGACTTCAGCTTTTCCGGGCTGAAAACGGCGGTGCTCAATTTGCTGCACAACGCGAAGCAGCGGGGAGAAGAGGTGTCTATTCCCGACCTCTGCGCCTCCTACCGCAAGGCTGTGGTGCGCTGTCTCACGGAAAATTTCCTGAAGGCCGCCGAGGAGCTAGGGGAAAACAAGCTTGTGATCGCCGGAGGCGTTTCCGCCAACCGGCTGCTGCGCAGAGAGCTTCAGGCGCTGTGTGAAAAGACCGAGAGGACCCTTTGGATGCCGGAGCTTTCCTTGTGCGGGGACAACGCGGCCATGATCGCTTCCCAGGGATATTATGAATTTTTGGCGGGCAATACGGCGGACATGAGTCTCAACGCCTGCGCCCAGATGTCCATAGAGTAAAAGAGGACCGGACCATCAAACGACAGGAGAGATCAGCTATGCCCAGCGGCGCGCAAGTGATGGTAAAATGTTTGGAGGCGGAAGGCGTAAAAATTGCCTTCGGCTATCCCGGCGCTGCCATCTGCCCTTTTTATGATGCTTTGTACGACTCTTCCATCCGCCATGTGCTAGTGCGCTCCGAGCAGAACGCCGCCCATATGGCCAGTGGTTATGCCAGAGCTTCCGGAAGGCCCGGCGTCTGCATCGCCACCTCCGGCCCGGGAGCCACCAACCTCATCACCGGGATCGCTACCGCCTATATGGACTCCATCCCCCTGATCGCCATCACCGGCCAGGTGAATTTGGAACAGCTGGGGCGGGATGTGTTTCAGGAGGCGGATATCACCGGGGCCTGCGAGTCCTTCACCAAACATAGCTACTTGGTGAAAAAGGCGGAGGACCTGCCCCGTATTCTCAAGGAGGCCTTTCATATCGCCTCCACCGGCCGCCCCGGCCCGGTGCTCATCGATGTGCCCCAGGATGTGCAGGAGCAGCAGCTAGTGAGCTTTTCCTATCCGGAGAAGGCAGATATCATCGGCTATAAGCCCAAAACCAAAGGACATCCCATGCAGCTCAAGCGAGCCCAAAAGGCCATTGAAGAGTGCGAGCGCCCCATCATCTGCTGCGGAGGCGGCGTGGTGCTGGCGGGGGCTAGAGAAGAGATGCGGGCCTTCGCAAAGAAAAGCGGGATCCCTATGGTAGCCACCATGATGGGCATCGGCGTGGCTCCCATGAAGAGCCCTCTCTATCTGGGCATGATCGGAAATTACGGCAGAGCCTACGCCAACCGGGCCATTGGAGAAGCGGACCTCATCCTGCTGTGCGGAGCCCGGGTGGGGGACCGCGCTATCGCGGTGCCCAACCAGATCGCCGAGCAGGCGAAGATCATTCACATCGACATCGACCCCGCGGAGATCGGCAAAAATATGCGGGTGGATATCCCTATCGTGGGAGATATCAAGTCTGTGCTCACCTCCTTGACGGAACTGGTAAGCCCCGTTTCCTGCGATAAGTGGATCCGGCAGGTCACCCGGTATAAGGAGGGGGCCGTGCCCCGAGGGGAGGACCGGGAGGATGCGGTGGATCCCCGCTCCTTTATCCGCGCTCTCTCGGACAGAATGGAGGACAACGCTATTTTGGCGGCGGACCCCGGCCAAAGCCAGATCTGGGCCGCCATCCATTTCAGCCAGAAGGAGGGCCGCTTTTTGACCAGCGGGGGCCTGGGCACCATGGGCTACGCTCTGCCCGCGGCTCTGGGGGCCAAGCTTGCCAAGCCCCAAAGACAGGTGGTGGCCGTCCTGGGGGACGGGGCCTTTCAAATGAGCTTCTGCGAGCTGGCCACCGTGTGCGCCTGTCATGTGCCCCTGAAGATCATCGTATTTGACAACCGGCGGCTGGGGATGGTGCGGGAGTACCAGAACAAGGCCTACCGGGGGCGGCATATCGCCACGCATATGGACGGGAACCCGGATTTTGTAGCTCTGTGCAAGGCCTATGGGATTCCCTGCGCCCTGGCCCGGAACAACAGGGAGGCCGTAAGGCTTGCAGAGGAAATGCTCCAAAGCAAAACGCCCTTCGTGCTGGTGTGCAGGGTAGATCCGGAAACGCCTTCTTTGTAGAAGGAAAAGGGGGAGTGAAGCATGAAATATACCTTGTCGGTTTTGGTGGAGAACCAGCCCGGCGTGCTGTCCAAGGTGGTGTCTCTTTTTTCCCGCCGGGGCTACAACATTGACAGCCTGGCAGTGGGGACCACGGAGGATCACACCGTTTCCCGGATGACCATTGTAGGGGAGGGGGACGACCGGATCTTAGAGCAGGTGGAGAAGCAGCTCAACAAGGTCATCCCGGTGATCAAGGTGCGCTCTTTGGGAGAGGACTTTGTCAGCGCGGAGCTGATGCTTATCAAGATCGCCTGCGAGGCCCAGGCCTTTGGGGAGATCAATGAGATCGCCTCCCTGATGAAGGCGGAGGTAGCGGATGTGTCCAAAGGCACTGTCACCCTGAAATTTGCAGGGGAGCATGAAAAATGCGAAACGCTCTGCGGGCTGCTGCGCCCCTATGGGATCAGGGAAATTGCCCGCACAGGGGTGATCGCCCTGGAAAAGGGCTCGTGACCGAAAACTGTTTGAGAAAATTTGGGGTTTGGAGGGATCGTGTTGAAAAAGAAAGGATTTACCGCAAGACTGCTTTTGATGGCGAAGCGCCATTGGGGCACTTTGGCCATCGCCTGCCTTGGAATCATCGGCGCCGCGCTTTTGAATTTAGTCACGCCGGAGATCGTGCGAAAGCTTACGGCCTCTTTAGAGCTGCCCGGAGGGCCCGCCGCCAATACGCTGGCTTTTTATGCCGTTGTGCTGACAGCGGCTTACCTTTTGCGGGCAGTGTGCCGGTTTATCAGCCTTGCCATCAGCCATCTGGCTGCCTGGCGCTTTGTACCGGAGCTCACTTTGACGGTCTATGATAAGCTGCAAAGCCTTTCGCTCAAATACTATCAGGATAAGCAGACCGGCGAGCTGATGAGCCGTATGGTCAACGATACCCGGCAGATCGAGATCTTAGTCGCCCACGCGCTGCCGGATCTCATCAGCAACGCGCTGATCGTTCTGGCCGTGGCTGTGATGCTTTTCTGCATCAACTGGCAGCTTGCCCTGCTCACCCTCATTCCGGTGCCCCTGGTAGTGCTGGTGGGAGGTCAGTTTTCCAAGCGGGTCGCCCCGCTTTTCCGCATCAACCAGCAGGTGCTGGGCTCTCTCAACGGCGTTTTGCAGGACAATCTATCCGGAATGAAGGAGATTCAGACCTTCGGCCAGGAGCAGCGGGAGCACGATAAGATGGTCAAGCGCTGCAAGCGCTATTCCGAGGTGAATATCCGGGCCAATTTCGCCAATGCCTTTTTTAACCCCGGCATTGAATTTCTCACCTCTTTAGGCACGGTGATCGTGGTGGGTATCGGCGGCCTGATGGCTTCCCAGCAGAGCCTGGCGGTTTCCGATGTGGTAGGCTTTCTCATGTATTTAAGTCTTTTTTATCAGCCCCTGGCCATCCTTGCAAGGCTGGTGGAGGATGTGCAGATGGCCTATGCCAGCGCGGTGCGGGTGTTCGATGTGCTGGACGCGGAATCTGATGTGCAGGAAACGGAGAATGCGAAGGAGCTGCAGGTCTGCGCGGGAGAGGTCTCTTTTGAGCATGTAAGCTTTTTCTATCAGGAAGAGGAGCCGGTGTTAAACGACATCAGCTTCAAGGCCGCTCCCGGAAAGATGCTTGCCATCGTAGGCCCCACCGGCGTAGGGAAATCCACGGTCATTTCCCTTTTGGAGCGGTTTTACGACCCCATTTCCGGCAGAGTCTGCATCGATGGGCAGGACATTCGGGAAGTGACCCTTTCCTCCTTGAGGAGCCAGATCTCTCTGGTGCTGCAGGACACGTTCCTGTTTAACGGCACGATTGCGGAAAATATTGCTTACGGGATGCCGGAGGCTTCCCCGCAGGAGATCGAAGAGGCGGCGAAAGCAGCCCGTGCCCATGAGTTTATCATGGAAATGCCGCAGGGGTACGAAACGGTGGTGGGAGAGCGGGGCTTCCGCCTTTCCGGAGGCCAGAAGCAGCGCCTGTCCATTGCCCGGGCAGTGCTTCGCAGGACGCCGATCCTGGTGCTGGATGAGGCTACCTCTGCGGTGGATACGGAAACGGAGTGCGAGATCCAGGCGGCGATCGAAGAGCTGTCCGGCACCCGGACTCTGATCGTCATTGCCCACCGGCTTTCCACGGTTATGCGGGCCGATCAGATTTTGGTGCTGCATCAGGGAAAGATCGCGGAGCAGGGGACACATGAAGAGCTTTTAAAGCAGGAGGGCATCTATGCGAAGCTCTGCCATGTGCAGCAGCTTCAGGAGCAGACCCTGCAATTTTTAGGCGGAAGCCTGTAGCCTCGGGCGAAGAAAGCTTTTGCGGAGAAAAGGAGAGGCCCTTTGGACGAGCATATTTTAAAAACACAGCTGGAAGCCTTTTCCGGGCAGACGGTTCCCCTTCATATGCCGGGGCATAAGCGGCGGCTGGGCCCTGTGCCGGGGCTTCCCTATCATTGGGATGTGACGGAAACGCCTTTGACGGACGACCTTCACGACGCAAAGGGGATCTTAAAGGAGGCAATGGAGCGCACAGCCGCCCTTTACGGGGCGGGGAAAACCTGGTATCTGGTAAACGGCAGCACTGGCGGGCTTCTCAGCGCCATTCGGGCGCTTGCCCCCCAAAACGGAACGGTGATCGCGGCGCGCAGCTGCCACAAGTCCGTCTACCACGCCGCAGAGCTTTGCGGGCTTTCTCTGTGCTTCCTTCTGCCGGACTATCTTACCGATTGGAATATTTACGGCTCTGTATCCCCCCGCGCGGTGGAGAGCGCTTTGCAGGACTGCCCGAAGGCCTCCTGCGTGGTCCTCACCAGCCCTACCTATGAGGGCGTCATTTCGGATATTTCAGGGATCGCCCAGGTCTGTCACAGGCATGGCGTTCCCCTTTTGGTGGATGAGGCTCACGGCGCCCATCTGGGCCTTTTTCCGGAAGAGAGGGAAAGACAGTTCCCGCTCTCCGCGCTGTCGCTGGGGGCCGATGTGGTGGTGCAAAGCGCCCACAAGACCCTGCCCAGCTTGACGCAGACTGCCTGGATGCACTGGAATCGGGATTCCTCTCTGGCAGACCCAAACGCCATTTCCCGGCAGCTGGACATCTTTGAGACCAGCTCTCCCTCCTATCCGCTGTTAGCTTCCTTAGACGGCTGCACAGGCCTTTTGCGGAACAGGGGAAGGGAGCTTTTGAAAGCCTGGAGAGAAGCCCTTTGGGCTTTTGACGAACGGATCCGGGGGCTTTCCCGGCTTCGGGTGCTGTGCCACGGAGAGGACAGCACAGAAAAGCATCCGGAGATCTTCGACTTTGACCCGGGGAAGCTTTTGGTCAGCGGGAGAAACCTGGGAAAATCCGGAGCCGCACTTTCCAAAGAGCTTTTTTCCCGCTGGGGATTCCAGGCAGAGATGGCAGAAGGGGACAATCTGTTGGCTATGACGGGCCTGGGAGAAGAAAAGAAGACGCTGGAAAAACTTGCAAAAGCCCTCATACAGCTGGAGCGGGAGGGGGCGGGAGAACAGGCGCAAAGCGCGAGCCTGCCGCTTCCTCCCCCCGGAAGGAGCCGCTGCACCATCTCACAGGCGCTGTCTCTTCCCGGAAAAGACCTTCCTTTGCAGGAGGCCTGCGGGGAGATCGCGGGAGAGTATGTGTGGAGCTATCCCCCGGGAGTTCCCCTTCTCGCGCCGGGGGAAGAGGTGACTAAGGAGTTTGTCCGCTTTGCCCGGGAGAAAAGAGAGCGGGGAGAACCGCTTTACCACACGGCTGCAGCGGACGAAGACGCCTTACGGGTGGTTTTTGAAAAAGGCTTTTCCTGAGGCTTTCTATCGCTTGACACCTGCCGGGGATTCGTATATACTTAAAGGAGAAACAAGAGAAGGAGGCGTGTACCATGGAGCATATCAAAACGCTCAATACTCGCGATCTAGCTCAAAGCGCTGTGAACGGCGGCTGCGGAGAATGCCAGACCTCTTGCCAGAGCGCCTGCAAAACCAGCTGCGGCATTGCCAATCAGCAGTGTGAGAAGGCAAACGAAGAGGAATGATTGACGAGCTGAAGGCCTTTTTCCGCGCGGTGGAAAGCCGCCGGAGCCGGCCTTCTGAAAGATATGCCGGGACGCTTCCGCGTTCCGGCATATTTCTGTAAAAAAACAGGGTACCGGGGAGAGGAAAAACGGGATGATCCATCAATATCAGTTAAACGGCTATAATATGGTACTGGATGTGCCCAGCGGCAGCGTCCATGTGGTAGACGAGGTGAGCTTTCGGGCCATCGAATTGCTGGACCGGGGCTTCTCCCCGGAGGCGGTGAAAGTCCGGCTCTTAAAGGAAAAGCTGGGAGAGGAGGAAGAGCTGCAAGGCGTTCTTTCGGATATTCAGAAGCTAAAGGAACAGGGGAGCCTGTTTTCCCAGGATGTTTATGAAGAAAAGGCGCTGGACCTGAAAAGCCGCAATACAGTCGTCAAAGCTTTGTGTCTTCATGTTGCCCATACCTGCAATTTAAACTGTGAATACTGCTTCGCCGCCCAGGGAAAATTCCACGGGCAGGCGGCGCTGATGAGCTTTGAAACCGGGAAACGGGCGCTGGATTTTCTCATAGAGAATTCCGGGACCAGGAGAAACCTGGAGGTGGATTTCTTCGGAGGCGAGCCGCTGATGAATTTCGGGGTCTGCAAGGACTTAGTGGCCTACGCCAGGAGCATCGAAAAGGAGAAGGGAAAAAATTTCCGCTTTACCCTTACCACCAACGGCGTGGGTATTACCGATGAAGTGATCGAATGGGCGAACCGGGAGTGCTATAATGTGGTATTGAGCCTGGACGGCCGGAAGGAGGTAAACGACCGCTTCCGAAAGGACAGCGCAGGTGTTGGCAGCTATGACCGCATCGTGCCCCTGTTCCAGAAGCTGGCGGCAAATCGCGGCGGCAAGAATTACTATATGCGCGGCACCTTTACCCACTACAACACGGATTTCACCAACGACCTTTTCCATATGGCGGACGATCTGGGCTTTACCGAGCTTTCCATGGAGCCGGTGGTGGCGAAAAAGGGGGATCCCTGCGCCCTCACCGAAGAGGATCTGCCCGTGCTGTTTTCCCAGTATGAGCTGCTGGCAAAGGATATGCTCCGCCGGGAAAAAGAGGGCAAGCCCATCACCTTTTATCACTATATGATCGATCTTTCCCACGGCCCCTGTATCTACAAGCGGATCTCCGGCTGCGGCTCCGGCACGGAGTATATGGCCGTCACCCCCTGGGGAGACCTGTATCCCTGCCATCAGTTCGTGGGGGAGGAAAAGTACAAGCTGGGGGACATTTGGCAGGGGGTCACCAACACCGCTTTGCGGGATGAATTTAAGCTGTGCAATGTGTACGCCCGCCCCGCCTGTCAGGACTGCTGGGCGAAATTCTATTGCTCCGGCGGCTGCGCGGCCAACGCCATGCACGCCCAGGGAAACATTCACGGAATATATGAATATGGCTGCGAGCTGTTTCGCAAGCGCATGGAGTGTGCTTTGATGATGAAAGCGGCCGAGGCCCTAGACCCGGAGCTTGCCGGGAAGCAGTCAGACGCCGATCGATAAAATAAAGGACCTGCAAAAAACAGGCGGCACGATCAAAAGATCGTGCCGCCTGTCGCTTGTTTTAGGCTTTATCCGGCTGTCAGTCTTTGCCGAAGGCCGCCTGGTTCTGGTTGGGGCTGGAGCGCTTTTCCAGGTTGGGGAAGCGGTGCTCCAAAGCGGCCATGGAGATCTCGATATCCTCCTCGGCCTCGTCCGCTGAGAACGCGCCCACCGTCACCATGTCCTTGTCCCGGATCGCGTTCCAGGAGAAGGTGAGGCCCACATAGGGAGAGCAGCGCCCGGCTGCCATAGACTTGATGGTCATCACCGGCTTTTTGGCGTTCTGGATGATGGAGGCCACCGTCTCGATTTCCACCTGCATCATAAAGCCCATGCAGTTGAAGATCTGGATATAGGTCTCCACATCATAGCCATTGGCGTCGGAATAGACGATGAGCTCCGGCATATGGGCGGAAAGGCCGGGGATCATGCCGGCGTCCCGGATCATCTTGGTATAGTCGTCCAGACGGCAGATCTGGGAGAGGTTCTTGTTGACCAGCTGCTCGGCGGAGGAGTGATGGATGAGGCAGAACTTCGCGCCGCGATCGGCAGACTCCTGAATGGTTTTCTGAGCTTCCCTGCGGCCTTCGGCCGTATCGTCCACATTGATGATAGGCGTGTCGATGAGAATGATCTCACGGCCCATCTTCTGCTCAGTGTCGTGAATGGCTTTCATCAGCTCGGGAGAATTCCCGAAGGGGGCCATCATCGTGTCTACTCCGTGCTTTAAATAGGCCTCCAGTATGGGCTTGAACTTTTCTGCCGTGTCATAGCGGCGCTTGATCATTTCGTCGGCGGATACGCTGGTGTGGCTGTAGCCCAAAAGCCAGTTGGAGCCAATGAGCATCCGGGAGAGAGAGACGCCGCCTACTGTGGTGCGGGGAAATTCTTTCATAAAAACAACTCCTTTTACTCTTCCAAAAAAGAGGAGATCTGGTTATCCTCATTACAACAGGAACCGGGCAAAAAGTCAAGAGTTTTCCTCTTTAAAAATATGATCCTGAAAAATTTTCAAAAAGAGGAAAAACGCCCCGGCAAATTTTTCAAAAGCTCAGTTCCGGTGCCTGCGCAAAAACTCCATGAATTGCTGCCAGTCATAGCGGCTCAAATAATGAGTGCCCTTGCGGACATGGTAGCCGATCTCCCCTTCTGGAAAGACCGCGTCTGCTACAGGCGTTTCCTCCGGGCAGACAAGCCCCTTCACACCGTAAAGCTCGTAGACGCTTGACGCCTTCCGGCAGGATAAGAGCTCGGAGGCCGGGTCAGCCCAAAGGTCCTCTTTGGCGCTGCACACATACAGCTTTCTGGGGGCGATGAGGGCGAGCAGGAAATGCTGGTCAAAGGGAAGCTCCTCTTCCTTGTCCTGATATTTTTGATAGTTTTCACAGAACCAGAAGGGGAAGGTAGTGGTGATATCCCGGATCCGCTCCCCCTGCTTTCCCCGGGTGACAGCCGCGCCGCTGCAGCCGGAATCATTGGAGATCACAAAGGCGAAGCGCGGGTCGTTTGCCCCCGCCCAAAGGGCGGTTTTCCCCAGGCGGGAGTGGCCGATGGCCGCTACATTTTTCGTGTCGATATCCTCTCTGGAAACGATGTGGTCCATCACCCGCATGGCCGCCCAGGCCCAGATAGAAAGCTTGCCGGGCAGCGTCTTTTCCCCGGCGGGCCTTGGAAACAAGGCGGCAAGGCCGTCAGAAAAATCGCCGTTGTCCTTTGTCACATCCTCATAGCCGAAGGAAAATACCGCGAAGCCTCCGTCTGCGATCTCTTCGGTGGGCATATAAAAATCCGGTACGTTGTTTCTGAAGTTGATGTGCAGGAAGGCCATGGGCTTTTTTACTCCGGTGGGAACCACCGCGAAAAACGGGAAGGAAAATTCCTTGTCTCCCACCCCTACTGCAGCTTCCCATTTTTCAAAGACCGCCTTGGAGGCACAGTAGTCCTCCTGTTTTTCCAAAAGCCGGAAGGAAAGCCTTTGAGGGGCGGGAGGCAGGAAGCCGTATTCCTCACGGCCGAGAAGGAGCAGAAGGTTTTCCCGTTCCTTTTCCCACTCCTCCTTGGAAGAAATGGGGGTGTTTCCGGTTCCCAGCAGGATGTTGGGAACAGCTCGTTCATTCATAACTGGCGCCTCCTTTATGATTTACAGATGATGACGGTCACATCTTTATGAAGCTGAAGTACGGAAGCGGGGACCTGGGGAGTCACTTTGCCGAACAGCGCCTCCTTGATGATCTCCTTCTTCTCTTTTCCGGCGATCAGCAGAATTTTATCGGCTTTCATAATGGTGCCTACCCCCATGGTGATGGCTTTGGAGGGCACGTCCTCTTTTCGCTCAAAGAGCCGGGAATTGGCCTCGATGGTGCTTTGGGTGAGCGCCACCGGATGGGTGTCCTTTGGGAAATGATCGCAGGGCTCGTTAAAGCCGATATGCCCGTTTCGCCCGATGCCGAGAAGCTGCAGGTCCGCCCCGCCCAGAGAGGTCACCAGGGCCTCATACCGGACGCTTTCCTGCTCCGTGTCCTGAGCCATGCCGTTTGGCAGGAAGGTGTTTTCCTTTTTGATGTTGATCTTGTCAAACAGATTCTCATCCATAAAATGGCGGTAGCTGTTGGGGTTTTCCGGAGAAAGGCCGCAGTATTCGTCCAGGTTTACCGTGCGCACTTCGGAAAAGTCCAGAAGTCCCTTCTGATAGCTCTTCACAAGCTCCCGATAAGCGCCGATGGGAGAGCTTCCGGTGGCAAGGCCCAAAACACAGTTCGGCTTTAAAAGCACCTGAGCCTCCATGATCCGGGCGGCAAGAACGCTCATTTCTTCATAGTTTTCCGTTTCTAAGATTCTCATACTGCTCCATCCTTTTCCTTATGATATTGAGAGAAAGTCGTTTCGTTTTTTCTGCGGCTTTGGGGAAGCTGAGCGATGATCACCGCGCAGAATACCAGCGCACAGCCCAGGCATTCCCGAAGAGACAGCGCGTCTCCCCGAATGGCCCAGCCGGAAAGAGCGGCAAATACCGATTCCAGGCTCAAAATCAGGGAGGCCACCGTAGGGCTGGCCCGCTTCTGGCCCAGCACCTGCAAGGTGTACCCAACCCCGCTGGAAAGCACGCCGGTGTAAAGCAGGGGGATCAAACCCTGCCCGATGGAGGAAAGCCGGGGCTTTTCCCAAATCAGGGCGATGGTAAGAGAGATGACGCCGCTGACGAAAAATTGGATCCAGGAAAGCTTCAGGCCGTTTACTTTAGGAGAGAAGTGGTCTACCACCAGAATGTGAAAGGAAAAAAGCAAAGCGCTGATCATGACCATCGTATCTCCGCCGGAAATGGAAAAGCCCTCCCTGACGCTGAGAAGATAGGTGCCAAGTAAAGCAAGCCCCACCCCGATCCATACCGGCAGACGGGGGTATTTTTTCCGGAAGACCCCCAGCACGGGGACAATGACGATATAAAGGGCTGTCAGAAACCCGGCCTTTCCCACGGAGGTCTCCTTGATGCCGAACTGCTGAAACAGGCTGGCCGTGCAGAGAAACAGCCCGCAGAGAAGCCCGCCCAGAAGAAGCGGCCTTCTCTCTGAGCTGTTTTTTTCGGAGACTGCCTCGCCGCCTTGGGAAGAGGCGTTTTTCACAGGGGAGGAAGGCTCTCTTTTTTCCAGCCGGGAGCCGATCAGAAGCACCGGCAAAAGAGCAATGCAGGCGATAAAATTGCGCACGCCGTTAAAGGTACAGGGCCCCAGATGGTCCATCCCGGCGCTTTGGGCCACAAAGGCGGTGCCCCAGATGAACGCGCAGATGAGCAGCATCAGGCTGCCCTTAAACTGCGTCCCCGGTTTCTTCATTGGGCAAGGCTCCTTCCTCTGCATTTTCTTCGTTGGGGCGGGTCAGGTTTTTCATCCAGTTAAAGCGGTTGATCTTCACCACCGCCACAAAGCATTTCAAGATCTGATCGCACTTGAGGCAGGCGAACACCACCCAGGGAGCGGCCCCCAGGGCCCGCGCGATCAGCGCCGAGGGGATCAGAACGCCGAACACAAAGATCGTATCGTTTTTAAAGACGAAGGAGATATCGCCGCCGGATTTCACCAGGCCGAAGAGGCAGGCCGCCTGGTAGCAGGTGCCCACGATGGTGACGGTGATCACGTTGATAAACTGCCTCGCGTATTCCTCAGCCGCCAGGTCGGTTTTGTAAAACCCGATGAACAGGTCGCGGGTCAAAAATACGGCGGCGCCGGACAGCACGCCCACGATCAGGAAGATGATCTGCACGGTTTTGGCATATTCCTTCATGGTTTCCGTCTTTCCGGCCCCCACTGTCTTTCCGGTGATGATGCCCACCGCGGAGGAAAGCCCGTTCATCCAGACATAGATCAGGTTGTGGAGCATGCCGGTAATGCTGACGGCCGTGACCACCGCCGAGCTGTAGCTTCCCATGATCTTGGAGTTGGCCAGCATATTGACAGACCACACCATCTGCCCGCCGATCACAGGCAGCCCGTAACGCAGGAAGTCTTTTAAAAGCACCAGGTCTGTTTTGAACAGGTCCCGCATAGAGAATTTCAGCTTTTTATCCAGTACGAACACATAGAAAATGCTGACAAAGGCCTCCAGAAAGCGGGAGATCAGCGTGGCCAGCGCCGCCCCTCTCACGCCCATAGCCGGGAGCCCCAGCTTGCCGAAGATGAGGATATAGTTGAGCGATACGTTTACCACTAAGGCCATAATGGAGATGTACATACCGATCTTTGCCGTTTCCACGCTTCGCATGGAGGCGATCATCACCTGGGAAAGGCAGAAGAACAGATAGCTTGCCCCCACGATGCGCAGATAGTCCGCGCCCTCTGAAACAACGCCCGGGTCCTGAATGAAGAAGCCGATGATCTGCCGTGGAAAGATCACAGCCGCCAGCGTGAGCAGAAGGCCTACCAGAACGGAAAACTTTACGCCGATGGATACCACCTTGCGGATGCTTCCGGTATCCCGTTTCCCCCAGTACTGTGCGGCGAGGATCAGAATAGCCCCCTCGATGCCTCCGATAAACATTTGAAGCACCGTCTGCATCTGCCCGCCCATATATACGCCGGAAATGGCGTCGTTTCCCAGGTTGCCGATCATCACGTTGTCCGCCAGGTTCACGGCGTAGGTGATCAGATTTTGCAGGGAAATGGGGATCGCCAGCAGAAAAAGCGTGCGGTAAAAGGACTTGTCCCGTGTTATGACCATAGTGAAAACTCCTCCCGGCAGGCCCCCTTATTCAGTGCCTGCCACAACTGTGCTTATCATACTATAACCCCCTCTTGAAGTAAAGGCCTATTCCCGCAAAAAGCGACTGAAAAATTCCAGGCGGGCCGGCGTGACGGCCCAGGAGAAGCAAAGGCCTTCTGGGAAACTGCCGCGCGACCTTGAAAAGGAGGGCAATAAGCAGAAAAGACCGCGCAGGAAGCGCGGCCTTTTCCGTCCCAAGGAAGAATCGGGCTTGGAGGGAGATAGGAAAAATCAGAGGTTTCTGTCGATTGCTGTGTTAAAATAACAGCAGCTGGGGCTGCTGTTATTCTGGAAGAACCCCTCAGCCTGTGAGAAAGGCTTCTTCAAAGCAGATTCTTTATGGTTCTCTAAGATTAAAAGGGAGGAACTCAGATTTCCGGAAGGAAAAAGGCTGAATGAGACAGGGAAAGATCGCCGCCCGGCTCTTTCAGAAAGAGGTTTTCTTCAAAGAAGACAAAGAGACGCAGCCTTGGACCATCAAAATGTGGGATCGCAAAATACAGACGGTTGACTATAAAGGAGTCATCTTCAGTGACGTCCCGGTCGACCAGAGGCAGAGAAAAAAGCTGTGCCTGAGACAGCGGAGCGCCGTGCCCCAGCCAGGTGAGGTATTCCGAATACAATTGTTCCTGTGTCATACTTATGCAACTCCCCTTTTCTCGGCCTCAGCTAAAATGTCCTGGAAGCCGTGGACGACTCCCAATATTCCGTCATCGGGAAGCAGGTTGAGAAAAAGGATGAGAGTAACGGAAGAAAAACAATACCTTCCGCACTCCAGGTCGGAATAGGAACGGCTGGAAATATGCAGAAGACCGGCAAATTCTTCCTGAGTAAGCTCCTCACTATTCCGGAAAACGATGACTGCACCCCGCAGGTAAGACTTAAGCAGAGCTCGTACTTTTTGCATAGGTAAGACCTCCGAAAAAGTAATTATAGGAAAATCTTACCAACAAAATAGAAAAAACTCTATGGGGTACACCTCAGAAAATGACAAAATTTGTCGTAAAATAGCATTTCAGCAGGGAAAGAACTTCTTTCCGACACGAAATCACCGATGTTTCCATCGGTAATCTCGTGTCGAAAAGCTTACTTCTTCAGCTCTTCAGGCAGTTCGGGCTCGTAGGCAACTCCGCCGGACACAGCACCTGCTCCAAGATTAGCAATTTTTTCCAGAATTGCGGCAATGGCTTCCCATACATTATTCACGACAGTTTCCTCCTTTCTGCCAAGATTGGTGGTATCATCATTGCGGCAACTGCCGCAAAAGATGCAACGGTAATAGAAAGAAGGCCGATATTTTTTGTCGCTTCATACAGAGCGATACACAAAGATAGTTCTATTCCCAGCAGTAAAAATCCGATTCGCTTGTTCTTACGAAAGGCTGTTTCTGAAATGGGATGGTTACGGTTTTTTACAGGTCCTGAACAGACAATCATGACACCTGCAACAAATAAAACCAGCATAAGAATGCTGGGAGACCCAAAATGAGATAATAGCATGGCCACTCCGCAGGTAGCAAGGAAAGTTCCATTGGTGACGAGGAAACAATTTCGGTAGGTTTTTGCATGGAATCCTCCCAGAAACAGGCGTAAACTAACAAAAATCAAAACAAATGAGATTCCATATACTATTCTTCCAAACAGAGCAGAAAAAAGAAGAATGGAGCAGATGGAAAACAGCGTGGAAAATGTCAATTTAGATCCATAGACATAAATTGCTTTCTGGCAGTCAGAAAGATTGCAGTGATCATATAGAAGGTTGACTACAGAATCCGCAAGTTTGTCCAACATAAAGAAGAATCACCTCTTCACCTCTGATGAGGTGATTCTACATTTATGCTTTGCCAAAATCAATAGGTTTTGATCGAACTGTAGGATTTTATGTATCCAATGGTTCAAAACAGAAGGATGCGACAGAGATAAATCGTCCGTCCTTGTATTCTTGGTACAGTGAACCATCATATTTTTCCACAAGCGTCCGGATACTGAGAAGCCCCAGACCGTGGGGAGAAGCAGTATCTGTTTTGGTGCTATGCAGATCGGGATTGTCCAGAAAAGGATTTTTGAGCGTTGTGTTCTCTACTCTGAAAAAAGCAAACCTTTCCCGCTGGGAAATGGTTACTTTAATTTGCCTGGCAGCGGTATTGGGAATCAGCATGCAGGCATCAAAGGCGTTATCGATTTGATTGGCCAGAATACCGCAGATATCCGTGGAGCTTATTTTTCCTGCAATGTGGAAATTGGCAGTGAAGCGAAAATCAATTTGTTTTTCTAGTGCCTGCGCTGCTTTTCGACAAAGAATAGCATCGATGATATCGTTTCCGCTGTGGCAGGTAACGGCCGATTGATAAGTTTCCTCAAGGAGAGAATTGATGTATTTGGACAGCTCTTCTCCCTTTTGGGCGGAATCTAGGCTCTGAATGGTCATTAGGTGATGTTTGAAGTCGTGAAGCTGACGGGCGTTCTTCTGCTGAGCAGCATGGAGTTGCTGATAGTTTTCTGTCATCATTCTGTTTTCAGCGCGGAGCAGCTCTTCATTTTGCCTATCGCGTTCTATCTTAGATAAAGAAAGGAAGAAAGCTACTATCATCGTTACAAACCCGATTACAAAAGACCAGGAGAAAATAACCGCAAGCTGCATTGCAGAAATATTGGGAACCAGAATGACCTGAAAAAGCAGCTGCATAGCAACAAAGGACATGGTGCTCAACACCAGAAGTGGATATTGAAGTTTTTTTGATATAGTGGAAAACCCTTTCAGTTTCCTCCTTAAAACGAAGTACAGAAGAATGTCGAATGCCTTATCTATGGATATGAAAAGAGCACGCTGAAAGCCTTGCGTTAAAACAAAATGCGTGAAGAAACTTTCCGATTTTCCGCTTATTATTCCGATTAACGCAAGAATAATATAATCCAGTGAATAAATGACTACAAATGTCAAAATACCCGAAATGCTGCGGATCAGAATGGGTCCTGTGGAAGTAAGCTTTGATGTAAATATGACGAGAGCTACTAAGACAATTGATGTGGCATAAGAAAACACGCTTATTTTATTCAATTCAGTTATGGCAAAAGAAATCGGCAGGGAAACTGCCAGCAAAATACAGATGTGTTTTATGCCTTTCCACTTTTTTCCAGACGCAGTTGTCACGGCTGCCAGCGCCACCGTACTTTCGACTACAGTTGCGGCTACTTCTATCATCATACAAAGAGTCTGCATCAGTTTCCTCCCCAAAGACGGTTAATCGCCAGCTTGACCTTCGGCAGCATGCCTCGGCTGGCTGGAAGCTCTTCCTTGCTCCTTAAAACGATCGTGTTTCCTTTGATTTGAAATACATAGTCCAGATTTACGAAGGTGCCGCGGTCAATGTAGACAAACTGCCCTGCGTCCAAAAGTGAATGAAGCTCTTTGAGTCCTCGGTTATCCTTGATCACACCGGAAGAAAGCGTATGGATTTGTGAACTGCGAAGCAAATGCTGAACATACAGGATCTCCTCAAAGGGAATCACCGTTGTGCTTCCGTAATAGGAAATAGCCAAGCTGCCCCGCTTGATTTTTGCAGCTTCTCTCAATGCGGCTTCCAGTGCCTCCGGCAGATGCTTTTCCAACTCCAGCTTCCATAGATAGCGAATGGCGCTGATTCGATACCCCTCCATGGCGAATTCTTCATGAGCGGTCAGAAAAATGAGGATCGCATTTGCTTTCCTTTCCCGGATTTGTTTCGCCGTTTCCAAACCGCTGGTGGTTGGCATTTCAATATCCAGAAAGAAAATATCAAACGGCTTTTCCATGGAATCCAGCAAAGCTTTGCCATCATGAAAGATCTCGATCTCAGCATTTTGCTCCGGCCGGTTACTTCGGAACCACTCTTTTACGACATGGTACAGTTTGTCCAAAAAAACCGCATCATCATCGCACAAAGCAACACGGATCATGAGGTTCTCCTTTCATTTCTTTATTCAAACAGCGTTGTTGACCTCCGGTTGACATCAACAAACGCTTTCTTGTCAGGTTGGATCAAAAGAATATACCGGTCATTTGCAGCTTTTCGGTTCTTTGGGTTTCGATTGCTGTCATACACGCTCATTCCCAATTCGCTTGACAGGAGCTTAAAGTAGATATTTTCCACAACATCGGATATAGCCGCTGTATGAAAGCGGGAGCATGTCCAGCGCGGGATGCATTCACGCACATGGTTCCGGGTGATACTTTTGGTGGATTTTGACTGCGGACTTAAAGAGAGAAAAACACGCTGTTCTTCCAAAGATAATTCATGCTCCGAGTAGATTTCCAACATCTGATAATAGTCACAGCCGGACTTTACAAGTATCTGAAACAGTTCTGTGAGCTGTGATGATGGTATCGATTCGGAAATCTCATTTCCATTCCACAATGCTTTGATGTACGATGCGAGGGACAAGCTCAAGTCAAAGGTCATACCTGGCATAAAACAACACCCTTTCTTTGTGATTCTCTCATAATTATGGGAGAATAATAAGAAAAAGTCAACATATAGTTGAGTATAGCTTCATGGATAATGAGGAATCGCCTTGGTAGAATAAAAGAGGGTGAGTTCATGAAGGATATCTTTTCGGAAAACCTGAAGCTGTTTCGGGAAAAATCCGGGTTTTCACAGGAAACGCTCGCTGAAAAATGCAATGTCTCGGCGTCCTGCGTATCCAGGTGGGAGTCAGGCAAATGGCGTCCCAGCAAAAGGAACCAGGATTTGTTGGCGGAAATATTTGGAATTCCTGTGGCAGCTTTATATTTACCCCAGACCGGTCCCCCACAAAGTCTGTTGGCCCAGCAAATATCAGAAATTGTAAAGGAGCTTTCCCTGGAACGGCAAGAGTTCCTTTTGGATATGGCCCGGGGATTAAAACGGCTGCCCTGAGTATAGCACCTTTTTTCTTTTTTCTGCAATTGGATACAGAAAATCATACAGCTCAGACAAAACCCATTTACAATTCAAATTTCTTGTGCTATGTTTTCCGCAAATCCAGATACATTTCCAATTTTTGGAATCGTATGGTTGAAGGAGGAACAGGAAATGAAAAAGAACGGGAAAAGACTTGTAAGCATTTTGCTCTCGGTCATGATGGTATTTTCCGTCTTGACCCCTGCCGCCTTTGCGCAGGAGACGGATCCTACAGTGTCAGAGGCAAATGCTAGAACAGCAGACGATTGGATGAGCTTGAAAGAAGCGGTGGCAGATTCTACAGTGGATGAAATAAAGCTTTCGGCAAACATTCAAATGGAGGAATCACTTGTCGTATCCCGAGACCTTAGTTTTGTGTCCGCAAGTAATACTGAGACTTATTCTCTTTTTTCCGAAGAAGAAAGCAGACATTTTGTGATTCAAAATCCAGATACGGAGAACACAGAAGAATCTACAGATTTGCCTTCCCTCACAATTGCTTTTTCTGGAATCGAATTACATGGAAAGAATCAAGGGTATGGAGGCATTGAGGAAAATGCCACTCTGCCGGTTGCGATTAGAGGTTTGGTAATAAAAGAAGTTGGAATTCCGGAGTCATTCATGGGAAGCGGAAAATCACAATATGTTTTGACCGGATCTAATCTGGAACTGGAAAACTTTGCGATGGCTGACTGCAGTTGCTCTGGACTGGAATTGAGCGAATCCACAGTTAACAACGCTGTGTTGGATGGGGGCGATTCTTCCAGCGGGACAGGAATTAAAGCTTTCCGTGAAACAGTTGTCAACGATGCAACAATCAGTGGTTTTTCTTTAGGTCTTCATTCCCAAGGGACTACTGGGATCGAATTAAACGATTCCGAGGTCTTTGAATGCGGCTCCGGCGTATACCTTTATACGAACGAAACCTTTTACGATCCTGGTTACAGGGTCACAGCTAACAACTGTAGCCTTCATGACAACGACCGGGGCGTTATGATAAAATACCAATGGTATCGGGTCCACGATTTCCAGTTAACGACCGCCAGCGTGATTAACTGCAGGGTTTACTCTAACGGGGTAGGTCTGTATGCCTCTGCCGGAACAATGTCCGCTGCCAACACCAATGTTTATCAAAATGATACGGGAACAATAAATAATCACGGCGGGAATATGTTTTTGTATAGCAGCAATGTGTACCAGAACAAGTACAGTGGCTGCTCTGTAGGAGATTATGGTTATTTAAAAGCAGAGGACTCTTCCATTTGTAAAAACCAGACGGGTGTAAACGCCGGTAGCAGTTCCACAGTAAAACTGAATAATTGTGAAATAAAAGAAAATGTTGGCGATAAGGGTGGGCTTTACTTTAACCAAGGTTATATGCTGGAGGTGGATAACTGCAATATCAGTAATAACACCTCAGCGCATTACGGCGGCGGCCTCTATTTCTTTGGAAGCGGTGAAGCTTACATTAGAAAAGGGACAACTATTAGAAATAACACGGCCAAGGAATATGGCGGGGGTATTTATTCAAACACAATTTCCTTCCCGCTGATAATCAGTAATTCTACTATTGAAGGAAATAGTGCGCTGAAAGGCGGAGGAATGTACCTGGTTGGAAAGGGTGCGGAAATAATCGGAACCCCCACAGATACCTGTGCTGAGGAAGCTGAGATCAGCGGCAATTCAGCTGTCTATTACGGCGGTGGAATATATTGTGCAGACCTGCTCACACTGAAAACAGACAAGCATGTCAAGTTCTCTGGAAATACGGCGAATGAGCTTATTCAAGCGCCGGATTCTGAAATAGAGAAATACCCTGATATTAAATTTGGCAGTGTAAGCGGGGGCACACATCCGCTGAATAATTATGATATCTCTTATTTTGAAGGCGAGGAAATCCGTTATATCACGGGTGTTCTTTCGTCTATGCGTTGGCCTGTCCTGTACGCTACGCCTGTAGGTGAGCTTTCGCTGCCAGTCCAGGTTAGGGTTGATCTGGATAAGGGAGAAAGCACTCAGCTGGAGGTTGTCTGGGATAAAGAGAACTATAATAGCCTGCTGTATAGTGAAGCTCAGATCCTTAATGGCTCTTTAGTTGTTCCTCAGGGAATTGAGAACCGTTTTGACTTGGCTCCAACGGTACATGTGGAGGTAACACCTCCTTATCTGGTGGACTGCGCGAATAACCTTGAAACGCTGGAGTTGCCTTATGGGATTCCAAACCTCACAGTGGAAAGCCTTCTGACAGAGCTCTATCCTAGTGTCACGGCGACAACGGTTACAGAAGAGAAAGTCAATGTTCCGATCCACTGGTATGTCAACGATCTCTATAACTGGGATGTGGTGTCGTATCCGGGAGAACGTTTTGACAGCAAAAAGGCTGGCGAGCAAACGATTTACGGCATGCTTAGAGGAAACGCGGAGCAAGGGTATGATAACCCGACTGTTGTGGAAGGCAGCACAAATCCCTTCTATCAGTATGTGTCTGTGAAGGTCAATGTTTCTCAGCCTACTGATATTGTATCTGTTGAGCAGTTTTCTGATTTGACCTTCTCTACACAAACTGAGATGACTGCCCAACAACTTCAAACTTATCTGGAAGATCTGCACTCACAAATCCGGGTGGAATTAAGCAGCGGAGGTTTTTGCTATCTGCCTGTGGAATGGAAGGTGGCGGCATCCGGATTTGACGGAGAAAAGTCCGGCACATATCATATATCAGGCGATATCCTGTTGGAAGGATATGAATTGATCAAAAACCCGGACGAATATCTGGCAGAAGTTGAGGTTGCTGTTAAAAATGAAATTCAGGTCAATTCCAACCCGCAGCTTGAGCCAATTACTGTTGGATTGGGTACAACAAAGGAAATGCTGGCAAGTATTCTCAATGAAAAGTACCCCTCAGCACCCTATCACGATATCAGCAATAAAGAGATTGCTATTCCTGTAACCTGGGACGCTTCTAGTTTTGAGTTTGATGGGCAAGTTCCCGAAAACTATATGATCTATGGTAATCTGAATCTTTCCGGTTTTATCAGTCAGGGTACCGGGAATTATCAGGCACAGGTCCAGGTAACCGTTTATGACAAACCGATCGTTGCTTCTGTAGAGTCTCTGGCTCCGATTTCTGTTAAACAAGGGACCCCAGCAGAAGAAGTGCTTGGCCAGCTCCGGGAAAAGTATCCTAAAGTGAAAGCAACGCTAAATACTGAAGTAGAAGCTGATTGTTCAGTTACCTGGGACATTTCAACTTCGGAACCTGCCTATAACGGAGATGAGCCGGACACCTATACCATTTACGGAACGCTCAATGTGGAAACTGATTCTGATTTTGGTAATCCTAATAGCCTGAATGCTGAGGTTCAAGTGACAGTTAAGGAACCCGAGACTCCCTTCGATATTATTTCCGTTGATCCTACTGAAATTGAAGTTTCGAAGTACATGCTGCTCAGTGCTACAGACAAGATACACGCAATCGGCGGTACAGCCAGCGTCGTTGACTTGCCAAAGGCGAAAGTGCATTTGCGTAATGGAACGGAGCAGGATGTGGCTGTCAACTGGCATGTGTCGGATTATAAACCAAAGGTCTTAGGCACGCAGAGTTTTGAGGGAGAATTTATTTTCGAGGAAGGATCTCAACTGGTAAATCGCTATGATTTGAAGCCTCCTCTGGATGTTACAGTGGTAGCCCCCCAATACGATGTTTTGGAAGTCTCTGCCAATGGTATTTCCGTAGAGGTTTTGCCGGGAACTACCCTTGCGGAGATTCAAAGCCAGCTGGAAAAAGAGGGAAGAAACGAGCTCCATGTGGACGCGTTTGGCCCTGATGGGGAAGAACTATTTCTTTTCAGCGACTTTACTTTGGAAGAGGAAGAGAATCTCGAATGGGCGTCCGAGAAAGATATTCCCGGTGATAATTACGAGCTGAAAATCTCTATGCCGTCAGGCTTTACTGCTATTGATGAAAGCATTCTGGATGAATCCGCGGCAAAAGTCAAGGTGATCGTATCAGAACCGCTGGAGATCACGGAAGTGAAGCCGCAGGTCATGAACGCCTATCAAAGCGTTGAGCCTGAGAATCTGGAGAATATTCCGGAGCAGGTTACTGCTGTTCTGTCCAACGGCCTGGAGATCCCGATCGATGTGGAGTGGAAGTGGGAAGAAAGCGGCTATCAGAAAGACCTTGTCGGCAGTCAGCCCAATATCTGGGGCAAACTGGTAAATCTGCCCAGTAAGGCAAAACAGCCCGCTGGCGAAGAAAAGCTGGGACTGCTTACCGTGAATGTACAGGCGGTAGAGTATGAAGTAACCGATATGCAGTCAGAAGAGCTCTTTGAAACAAAAGCGCTCTTGACACTGGAGGAAATCACGGAGCTGCTGGATCCGGCAGTCACTCTGACGATTTCCAGTGTAACGCCGGGAATTGCGTTGACAACCACCTATAAGACAAAAATCTCTTTGGAGACGGAAAAGAATCCGGAGTTCAACAGGAAATTCGCAGATACATATCCGGTTTCCGGTTCTTTACAGATCCCCTCCAATATTGCGATTCCAGAGGATTCTTTACTCAATGAGGTGGTCGTACAAACACTTCCTGTTGAAGTAAAAAAGAAAGCGAGTAGACAGGAAGAATACGATATTGAGCCGATTTCTATCATGGTGGATGAGGGCACAGCCTTTGCCGACATTGAAAAGCCGGAGACTGCAGTCGTTACCTTTAATGTGATGGGCCCCGACGGTGAATACAAAAAGGAAACCGTGGCGATAGATTGGGGTACAGGAGAAGGGTATGATCCCTATCCAGAAGATTTGACGGATGAAACTCCGGTGGAAATGACGGTTTACGGAACACTTGCGGGAGACAGCGCAGATTATGCCAAAGTGGTGGGTGTTCTTGTCCCGTTAACCATTACAATGGTCCGGTCTTATGAGATCACAGAAATCGCACCTGCCAGATTCCCAGCAAGCGGGTCAATGGAGGTAAAGCTCGGATCCAGTTTGGAAGATATTTACAATGCTCTGGATACCCATACAGTAGATCTGACACTGAGATCAGCCAGCGGTACTACATCAACCCGCAGCTTGACTTTCCAGCTGCGTGCCGATGAGAATCCGGACTATGATCCTATGACAGAGGGGACCTATACTTTGACCGCGTATTTGGAGCTGCCGGAAGGGATTCGAAATCCAGACGAATTGAAGGTTGAAGTTGTCGTAAAGACCACAAAGTATACAATTTCCTCTATCAAGGGAGAACGCATAGGCGGTGTGATCAGCGGAACTGCATTCGAAGACGTTCCGTTACCGGAAATGGTCACAGTTAACCGGAACGATGGCAAGACTGACCAGGTGGGCGTAACATGGAACGGCACAAACTATAAACCCACGAAAATCGGATCACAGGTTGTGCGCGGAATGTTGAATACGCCTCTGCCGGTACATTTGGAGAACCCCAACAACAGGCAGCCCAGTGCGGTGGTGACGATCGTCAATCCTGAAGCAACCATTCTGTCTTTGAAGGAAGTCTCTGGACAGCCTGCAAAGGTGCGGAGCAGAGCCGCTATAGAGAATACTGATATTCCCGGATACAAAGAATACCGGTATCTGGCCACTGTACAGTATAAAGACGGGACGGTTTCGGAAGAGATCATTTCCGTCTATGTGGATCTGGAAATGTTAGGCTAAAGTTAATGCGAAGGGTGAGGCAAGGAGCTGTTTGGCTCCTTGCCTTAGCCTGATTAACGAGGAGGGATCGCTTTTGATGAAAAGACGCATAGCTGCGGTGGGGTTGATCATAACGCTGTTGGCAGCGCAGCTTTTCCCTGGACTGACGGTCAGGGCTCAGGAACCGGAAAACATACAAAGATCTGAAACGGCGCATTGCTGCGGAACAGATTCGGAGTTGACGGAAGAGATGAGCTCTGCCCTACTTGCGGGAAAAAACGCCGAATTACAGCAGGAAGTTGGGATCAGCACCTTTTCATCGCAGGTTCCGCATGGAAGCGCTGCTATTATGCCCTCCACCGGCGAGGTAAAAATGTTGGTGCTTCCCATAGCGTTTCCCGACTATATAGAGGATAAAGACCGATATGATGCGAAAAGAGTGGAAAATCTTTTCTTTGCCGGTTATGACCCAGATAAAACGATAGAAAAGCAGTCAGTGCGAGGTTTCTACTATCAGTCGTCTTATGGAAAAATGGATCTCACCGGAACGGTGCTGCCGCTCTATGAAGCACCGCAAGCCGCAGCTGACTATAAATCCAAACCTGATGTCAGGAATATGTACCACGAAGCCATCCAATTTTATATTGACTCGGGTTTGCTCAATCTGGAGAATTATGACAGTGATGGAGACGGCTATGTAGATGGTCTGACAATCGTGCCAGTAGGTCCGATGGATAGTGACCTTTGGTGGGGATATGTTTCATCCTTTAGAGAGGAGAGTTTTAGCGGGACAAATATTCGGATTAGCCTTTTTAGCCAGGTACCTTCCGCTCTAATGTGGGATGATAAAAAATTTCTGTTCTATAATGATCCTGCCACGCCAATACATGAAACGGGACATCTGCTGGGTCTGCGTGACAATTATGGGGGACACAAAAATGTGATTGATACTTACCTTATTGAGGTAATGTCCAGCGGCCTGTATTTTAATGTGTATTATAAATGGCTTTTGAACTGGATCGAGCCTGAAATTCTCACTAATCAGGACATGATTTCAGGCGATGAATCGAATGTTATGGAGCTGTATGCCACAGAAAGCTTCCCCGATGATTTCAGCGCGGAGCCAAAAGCGATTGTTTTGGTTCCAGATCCGCTTATGCTGCCGTTCACAGAGTTTTATATTGTGGAATACAGACACGGGCCGAGGAAAATTCTTCCAGGCCACAGTATCTTTGATGAAACACCAGGTTTGGTGATATGGCATTGCAATACGGCTTTGGATTATTATAGTGAAGTTTTTGATAATAATTCCTATCTCCAACCTGTTCGAAAGTCTGGATCAACAGAATACGATAAAGCGGATATCTATACGAAAGGAGATGTTTTTTCGTCAGATAGCGCTCCGGTCAACAGTGATTTTTATGGTGGTGTCTATACCGGTGCGTATCTCGAAGTACTGGATATTGATGAAGAAAAGGCTACTATAAAGGCAGGGTTCCGTGATCCAGATCTGACTCCGCCTCCCACCATAGAATTTTCAGAGTTTTCACCAAAAGCGATCAACCTCTTTCGCATAAGCGAAGAAATGAGGAACCAGTATTATATCTCTCCGGTTGTTGGATGGATGACAATTAAATGCGGTGATGAATTGATTCCGGCAGAATGCTTAAATTATCACCGATACTGTATAAAGGATAATATGACCGGAGGAATTCCGGAAAATACAGTCCGGCCAAATTTATATCTTGAGAATGATGATAGAAAAAGCAAAAATCCGATCCCAATAAAAGCTGATATCTGGCTGAAACGGTGGGGTGAGGGAACTGTGAGCGTGACCTTTGAGACAGGGGCAATCGGATACAGAGGAAAGTATTCCCGTAAAGCCACTTCTCCCATTTTGTATATTGACAATACATCTCCCGAACTCGCTCTGAAAGGAGGTTCTCCGCAACTCATCGAACGTGGCGACAAATATGTAGAGCTGGGCGCCGAAGTCACAGACAACTTAGACCCGGACATTATTGCCGGAAGGCTGGACGGGAAGCTCTCCATAGATTCTTCCGAGGTGAACACTGAAAAGGCCGGGACCTACACCGTAACCTATACTGCTATCGACCACGCGAAAAACAAAACGGTGGCGGAGAGGCAGGTCATCGTACAGGATACCATTGCTCCCACTGCCACGGTGAGCTATTCCACCACCCAGCCCACCAGCGGAGATGTGGTGGCGACTATCACACCCTCAGAGCCGGTTACGGTGACGAATACGGAAAACGGCAGCCTGAGTCATACCTTCACACAAAACGGAAGCTTTACCTTTGAATTTGAGGACGAAAGCGGCAACAGAGGAACCGTTACTGCCACGGTGAGCAATATTGACAAGTCCCTGCCCACAGGGACGGTCAGCTATGACAAAACAGACTTTACCAACCAAAACATCACCGCCACCCTGACTGTCCCCGCCGGGGTCGAGATCCTCAACAACGGCGGCAGCAATATCCATGTGTTCACAGAAAACTGCAGCTTCGAGTTTGAACTTCAAAACGCTGTGGGAACGAAAGGCACAGTGGAAGCTTCCGTCACCTGGATCGACAAGGAAGCGCCGGTCATCACTCTGAACGGCAAAGAGATTCTTCAGTTGACCTGTGAAGAAGCCTATGAAGAAAAAGGCGCGGTAGTGACAGACGATCAGGACGGAAAGATCCAGGAGAAGCTGACTGTCACTTCCAATATTCAGGAAAAGGTACCCGGAACGTACACGGTGACCTATTCTGTCACAGACCATGCGGGGAATACTGCGCAGAAGAAAATCCGCACTGTTACGGTAAGCCACAAACCAGACAGAACAGCGGCGGATTGTACCCATGCCCAGACCTGTACGGTGTGCGGCACAGAGCTGGAGGCCGCCAAGGGCCACGACTACCAGACAGTGGTGACTCCGCCCACCTGCACAGAGGGCGGGTTTACCACTCATACCTGTTCTCGGTGCTCGGACAGCTATCAGACGAACCCCATGCCCTTCCAGGGCCATGTGTGGGGAAGCTGGAAGCAATCGAAAGCTCCCACCACCACGGAAAAGGGCGAAGAGCGAAGAGAGTGCTCCCGCTGCGGGGGATATGAGACGAGAGAGCTTCCCATGCATGTTCATGTAGAGGTAAAGCTTCCGGCAGCCGCGGCCACCTGTACCGAGGCAGGGCTGACGGAGGGAACAAGCTGTTCCGTGTGTCATACCGTTCTGAAAGAGCAGGAGACCATCCCTGCCCTGGGGCATGACTGGACCGTCTGGAACCAAACGAGATTACCCACCTGTACCAAAGAGGGGGAAGAGATCCGTTCCTGCTTCCGGTGCCTAGCGCAGGAAACGAAAGCCATTCCCACCGGGGAGCATACTCTCGGAGAATGGGAGCTGTGGACAACGCCCACCGCCACAAGAGAAGGAGAGAGGGTGAAGCGGTGTAAAGTCTGCAAGATAATTCTGAAACGGGAGCCCATTCCGAAGCTGGATCCCTCGCCAACGCCCACACCTACTGTGACTCCTACACCAACTCCTACACCAACTCCTACACCAACTCCTACACCGACTCCCACGCCTCCCGGTCCCGGTCCGGGGCCGGGAGATCCTGGTCCGGGTCCCAACCCTGGTCCGGGTCCCAACCCTGGTCCGGGACCGGATCCGGGACCTGTGGATCCCGATCCGCCCGCGCCCACTGAGCTGCCCTTTACAGATGTGAAAGAAGGCGCCTGGTACTATGAGGCGGTGAGCTGGGCCTATGGCAAGGGCCTGATCTCCGGCACCACCCAGAATACCTTCTCCCCAAAGGGAGGCACCACCAGAGGGATGATCGTGACGATCCTGTGGCGCTTGGAGGAGAAACCGGGAAGCACGGCTCCCATAGCCTTTACCGATGTAAAGGCGGGAAGCTATTGCTATGAAGCGGTCCGCTGGGCGGCGGAAAAGGGCATTGTAAACGGCAAGTCCGCCACGCGCTTTGCGCCCAACGACCTGATCACCCGGCAGGAGCTGGCGGCGATCCTATACCGGTATGCCGGGACTCCTCCGGCGGAGGGGACTCTTTCCGGGTTCCGGGATAAAGAAAAAGTGAGCGGATTTGCCCAGCCTGCCTTATGCTGGGCAGTAGAGAACGGCATCGTCTCCGGCAAGGGCAACCAGACCCTGGACCCCAGGGGAAAGTCCAACCGCGCTGAGGCCGCGAGTATGCTCATGAGGTACTGCGTGAGTGATTCCGAGAACTGAACCGTCTTTTGCACCGGCTAAATCGCCGTGAGAAGTTAGTTGCTGGGCGTGCCCCAGAGTGAGAGGCGAGAGGAAGACGGCGCAGAAAGAGACAAAAACCTGAAAAAAACCTTTCCGGTTCCCGCAAAAGGAGGTGGTGAAGCTTATAAAAACATGAGAAACATAGGCCTGCTTTCCGCGGCACACATGGCTTTCCAGCCGCCGTGGGAAAAGGAACAAGAGATGTTTACAGGGGCCTGTTCTCATGCTATACTGAAAGCGACAAAGCTTGCCGGTGATCGTTTTACGATGGGCAGGAAAATATCAAGGGATGATCTACTTATAAATTTCAAGGAGGGTTCATGATGAGAAAGATGAAACGCTTTATTTCTTTGCTGCTGGTGTTGGGGCTCCTGTTTACAGCGTCCATTCCGGCTTTTGCCGCCTCAGTGGAGGATTATGAAGACAGCGGGGCGTTTACCGATGAAGGGGAATATGCCTGGTATTATGATTCCTTTATGCTGTTGATCAAAAATGAGATCGTCAACGGAAACGAGGGATACCTCTACCCCAGCCATCAGCTGACCAGAGCGGAGTTTGTGACGCTGATGTACCGCCTCGGTCTGCGCTCCGGCATTGTGGAGGAGTCTGAGGGTGCACAGGCGAGTTCTGATTTCAAGGATGTGAACCAAAACCGCTGGTATGCGAAAGGCATTAACTGGGCAGCTCAGAAGGGGATCGCCCTCGGGGTGAGCAAGGACCGCTTCAACCCCAAGCGGGCCGTGACCTTCCAGGAGATGGAGACCTTCCTCTTCCGGTTTTTGACGAAATATGAGGTAGACATGGGGCTTCCTACCGTATTCATCGACTATGAGGGCGTCAGCGACTGGGCCCTGCAGGCGGTACAGTATTTCGGAGGCCGGCGCTTTTGGGAGGGGTACCCTCACAAGATCCACCTAAAGAGCTATGCAACTCGGGCGGACGCAGTATATCTGCTGGCAAAGGCTGCACAGGTAGGAAAGCTTCTCTGAGATAAGCATGGAAAAGGGGCTGCTGCAAGCAACTTGCAGCAGCCCCTTTTAGGTTTTGAAAACGAAAGGCCTCAGGATTCTCCTGAACCGGCGGAGCTGCCGCTTTTCGGGACGGCGTCTTTGGAGAACAGCGCGGCCTGAGTGGCCTGGTCAGCGACCCCGGTGGCCGGAAGCCCGTTGGCCTCCTGGAAATCCCGCACACAGTTAGCCGTGTACTCTCCGTAATGTCCGTCATACTCCGTGTCAAGATATCCCAGCTCATCCAGCCTTGTCTGAAGCGCTAATACATCCTCGTTGGAATCTCCCTGAGAGAGCTCCGGGTAAGAGACCGTGCTTTGCGGCTCTGAAACAGCGGAAGAGGGGTCCGCCTGGGGCAGGCTCACCGTCATGGAGTTTTCCTCCAAAAGCTCAGGGAAGGAGGCGGCGCTGATCTCATAGGCCGCTTCGATCACCGTTCTGCCCTGAAACTCCATCAGGCTTGGCTCCAATTCAAAGATGTTTCCGTTTCTGACAGCCTGGAAATTGGCAAAGCGGGAATCCCGCTGGATCTCCGCCTTGAGGCCGGGCGCGCAGAAGATCACATTGGGGTTGGAGATGCGCAGTGCTTCAAAATCGTACTGCCCTCCTGTATGGCTGTTGAAAGCATTGGTCACACCGGCGCAGGACATGACCGTACTGGCAAACATATCGCCGGTCACCGCGCTGCCTTGCAGATCGTAAAGATAGCAGGCGGTAGTCACCTTGTCCTTCGGCACGATGCGGTTGATATTGTCCAGCACGATAAAGATATCCTGGGCGCAGTCGATCCCGGCGTCGTACCCCGCTCCTCCTCCGGCAAAGGCAGAGGAGACCTGTGAATAAAGCCGTTCAAAATCGGTCCGGTTCACAGCGGGGGTTATGGCCAGCATGGGAATATTGGCTCCGGAAAGGGCAGAGGTCAGGTTGGAGTCAAAGGATTCCGCCAGCACCAGATCCGGCCCTATGTCAATGATGGCCTGATAATCGTTTTCGGGGATCTTCTGCAGATCCCGCAGGGATTCCTGTGTACAGGATTCCACCCCCGCGGCAAGCTGGGTTTCATACCCAAGCGCCGCCACTACATCGGCCAGGCTGGGCGAGAGGACTACCGCCTTCTGCGGCCTGGAAGAAATGGTGACGCCATTGACTTCCACCGGAAATTCTCCGGTCACTGTTGCAGCGGAGGGCATGCCGGGAATATTCTGGCAGCCGGAAAATATCATTGCCGCTAAAGCCGCGCAGATCCACAGCGCCACCGGGCGGCAAACGGCAAAAGGCTTGCTTTTCATAGAGGAACGACCCGCTTTCTCTGTAAAATACCGCGAAACCTCATATCTCGCGCGTTTCCTCAAAAAAGGAAGGGTTCTCTCATATTTTACCCTTACAAGGTCTCCTGTGTCAACCTTTTTGCGATTGTAAGTTTGTCAATGATCTTGGACAGAGAAGGAGGCCAGGAATTCAATAGGA